>DATNEZ010000527.1:0-10746 GCA_035606645.1 Binatia bacterium | reverse complement strand
ATCTTGGGGGCGGAAAAACTCCCAGACGTCCGGATCGGGCCGCGAGAGATCGATGTGGCAGCGCCAGATCCAGGGGCGCCCGGCGCCGTTGCGCATCTGGACGAGGCCGGCAGGCTGCGGGTCGTGGATGAACACGATGTCGGCGTCCAGGTTCAGCGACGGGAGGTTCTCCCGGATGGTCCGGTCGTAGACCGCGTAGTCCGCCGGGGTCACCTTCTCCCGGGCCCCGTGCAGGGCGTTGTGGAACCTCTTCGTGGCCGCGTGAAAGTCCTCGCCCCCCTTGATGACCTCCCAGCGGGCGTCCAGTCCCAGCTCCCGCATCAGGGGGATCATGCGGCTCAGGATCTCCGCCACGCCCCCGCCGACCGCCGTCGAGTTCACGTTCAGGACCGACCGGCCCACGAGGCGGCCCGCGAGCAGGCGAAGCTCGTCGAGCGTGTCCGCTCCGACGACGTCCCGATAGTCTTCAAGCCCCGGCATGGGAATGCTCCTCCAGGCGCCGTTCCACCATGGTGATGAGGCTCGAGCGCAGCCCCTCGAGCGTGTGCGTGTAGGGATCGAGGCTCGAGACCTTCCGGGCCAGGCCCGGCTCGTCCACCTCCCCCTGGAGCCACGAGGAGAAATCGTTCACCCCCGGGGGAGGCCGGAGGAGCGATTCGAACAGGTGCAGGTAGAGGCTCGAGGGGCTGACCTGCTTCAGGCACCGGGCGAAGCCGGCCAGGTCCTGGGCCTCGTGCGCGGTCGGGACCGAGAACCGGACCGCCTGCATGAAGTGGAACTCCTTTCCCTCGGGGACCGCCGTACCGTTCCCCCGGCCCTCGACATGGCGCCTGATGGGCTCGACCAGGGCGCGCTTCAGCTCCTCGAGCGAGCCGAAGCGGATCGTGTCGACCGCCGCCAGCTGCTCCCCCAGCCGCTCGTCGCCCAGGATGTTTCCCACCCAGTACGCGAAGTCGTTCGGCGGCTCGGGGACGAGATACTGGTGCTGGCGCAGGAAGCGGTACGTGTGCTGGTAGATGACCGGGTCGGGGGCGGCCTCCAGGTGGCGAAGGAGATCCTCGAGACTCCTGGCCTTGAGACCCGTCAGCCTCGTGAGGCAGAGGCGCGTGAAGAAACGGAACGGGCGGCGCGCGCGCGCGAGCTTCATGTTCGATCCTCCAGGGCGGCCCGGGTTTCGCGAAGGAATCGCGCCACCTGCTCCTGGCCGCGAAGGTAAAAGTCCGCCCGCGACGACTTCAGCCGCCCGACGCGGATGCCGATCCCCCTCCCCTTCACGGCCGCGAAAAGGTCTTCATCGGTCGTGTCGTCCCCCAGCGCGACGGGAAACGGGCCTCCCAGGTGCCGCATCACGTGGAGGGCGGCGGCCCCCTTGTGCCAGGTCACGCGGGGCAGGAGGTCCCAGACGTGCCGTCCGGCGCCCCACCTCACCGGGAGGCCGGACGCGTCCGCCCGCATGCGGGCGCGGACCCGCCGCAGGGAGGGCCGGGAGGACCGCGCCACACGCCGGTAGTGCACGCTCAGCGTCAGCCCCTTGTTCTCGAGGGCCGCTCCCGGGACCCGCCCCAGCTCCCTTGCGATCAGCACGGCCAGGGTCTGGACGATCGACCGCCGCGCCTCCGCCCCCGCATGCAGGAAGGAGATCCCCGGCCCGGCGATTTCCAGCCCGTGGTTGCCCCCGTAGTAGAGGGCGGGAAGGTCGACCCGCGATCGCACGTCCTCGAGCGATCGGCCGCTCAGGATCGCCACGTCGACGCGCGGCAGCCCCTGCAGCGAGACCAGGAGCCGGCGGATCTCCCCGGTGAGGCGCGCCCCGGCGCGGTGCCCGGAGAACGCGGACAGGGTGCCGTCGAAATCCAGCAGGAGGAGGACCTGCTTCTGCATCGCGAGCCGTTTCCTGATGCGCGGCCATTCCGGCCACAGGCTTCGCACGCCGCTACTCGTTCCCCGCCACCGGACGGTCGAGGCGCACCTGCGACAGCGCCTCGATCAGGTTCCCCGCCCAGCGGTAGATGTTGTGCTCCCGGACCGTCTCCCGCATGCGGGCCATGCGGTGGGCCTGCTCCTCGCGGTCCATCCGGAGCGCTCCCCGGATCGCCTCGGCCATCTCCTCGATGTCGTAGGGGTTGACGATGAGGGCGTCCCGCAGCTCGCGCGAGGCCCCGGTGAAGCGGCTGAGGATCAGGACGCCGGCCCCGTCGTCGCGCGAGGCGACGAACTCCTTGGCCACCAGGTTCATGCCGTCGTGCAGCGACGTGACCATGCAGAAGTCGGCGTGCCGGTAGAACGGCAGGATTTCCTCGTGGCTGTGGTGCTTCTTCAGGAAGACGATCGGCTTCCAGTCCTTCGCCTTGAGCTTCCAGTTGATCCGCTCGGCCTCGGCCTCGACCTCCCCCAGGAAGTCGTGGTAGCGCTTGATGTGGGTGCGGCTCGGGGCCCCGAGCTGGACGAAGGTCAGGTCACCGCGGAAGACGGGATAGGTCTCGAAGAACCGCTCGATCGCCCGGAAGCGCTCGAGGATGCCCTTCGTGTAGTCCATGCGCTCCACGCCGATCCCCAGATACCTGCCGCCGAGGCCCAGCTCCTTCAGGAAGCTCTCCCGATCCGTCGGCCGCGATCGATCGGGCGGGATGTCCGGAAAGACGTCGGGGAACGCGACGCTGATCGGAAACGGCGTGACGAGCGTCGCGTGCCCACCGCGGCGCACCTCGAACTTCTCCCAGTCGACGCGCGACTCCAGCGTGCGGTCCACGGTGTCGAGAAAATTGTTGCAGTGGAACTGGGTATGGAACCCGATCAGGTCCGCCCCCAGCATGCCGAGCAGGAGCTCCCGCCTCCAGGGGCAGACGCCGAAGGCCTCCGGGTTCGGCCACGGGATGTGCCAGAAGATCGCGATCCGCGCGTCGGGACGCCGGCTCTTGAGAAGCGCGGGCAGGAGGGCCAGGTGGTAGTCCTGGATCAGGACGCACGGCTCCTGCTGCCCGTCCATCTCCGCGGCGGCGGCTTCCGCGAACTTCCGGTTGGCGTGCTCGTAGTGCGCCCAGTCCTCCGGCCTGAAGACGGGACGGGTGTGCGCGATGTGGCAGAGCGGCCAGAGCCCTTCGTTGGCCAGCCCGTAGTAGTAGCCGTTTTCCTCCTCCTTCGTCAGCGCCACCCTCCTCAGGGTGTAGAGCGGGTCGTCGGCCGGGACCCGGATGCGGCTCTCCGCGTCGACGACCTGCCAGTCGGCGTCACCCGCCCCGTGGGCGATCCAGGTGCCGCCGCTGGCCCGCATCATCGGATCGAGGGCGGTGACCAGGCCTCCGGCGGGGACGATGCACTCGACGCTCCGCCCGCGGCGCACGTGCATGTAGGGCTCGCGGTTGGAGACGACGAGAAGCGGTTTCCCCTGAAGCCTGTGCCGCACGTGCTCGGCGAGCCTGTCCGGCGTCCATCGCCCCTCGCCGGCCTGCCGCAGCCTCGCCTCCTCTTCGGCCGCGGCACGGGCGCGGGAAAGCTGGCGGGAGAACGTCTCGACCTCCCGCGTCAGGGGCGAGAACATCTGGACGTTCGGCGGGTCCGGCCGCGGGGCCGAATCCCCCGTGCGCAGCTGCTTCATCCAGAGCGCCATCTGGGCGATGGGACCGGCGATGCTGAAGCGCAGGACGAGGACGGTCACCAGGACGACGAGCGACGTCTGCGCCAGCGCCGCCAGGAAGGCGCGGCTCCATGCCCTGAAGGGATGCGACGACCCGGGGCCCGGATCGTGGATGACGGCCAGGACCCCGACCGGCTCTCCCCTGACCACGAGCGGCCGGGCTTCGACCTTGGCCGAAGCGTCCCGGGTAGCGGCGCCCTCGCCCGGTTCCGATCCATGACGGAGGATCCTGCGCACCGTGTCCGGAGGGGTGGACAGAGAAGAAGGAAGCCCGGACGAGCGTGAGATGAGGTCCCCCTTCGGCCCGTACACGGCCAGGCCGGCGACCGCTCCCCCCTTCCCGACCGCGTCCGCGAGCTGGTCGAGCCCCTTCCGGTCGCCCCGTTCCACGAGCTGCAGGACGACTCCCTCCAGGCCATCGGCCAGGAGCCTGGCGCGGCGGGAGGCATCGTCCGCCCGCGAGCGGCCCTCCCGGCGGATCTGCAAGTACGCCCCCAAGAACGCCAGGACGAGGGCCACGACAGCGAGCGACAGGACGAGCCTGCGCGTGATGCGCATGGATGCGGGCCGAGGTGGTCACGGGCGGGCCGGGGGACTTGCCGGGGGGCTGGCCCGCCCGTGACGCCTTCACGCCCGATCACCGAAGCATGATCGGGCGCGATCCTCGAATCAGAACCGGACGCCGACTCCCAGGACCGCGGCGGAGTCGTCCGCCACGATGACCTTCATCTGACCGTACGGACGGGCCTCCCCTTTGAGGGCGCCCACACCGAGCACCAGGTTCACGCCGGGATCGGTGCTGTCGTCGTTGCCGGGTCCGTTGTGGTCACGGAAGAGCATCGTCGGCCCCGCCCCCGCCCACACCGTGTACTGCTGGTTGTGGTGGAAGTCATAGTGGAAATCGAAGCTGACCGCCGTCGTATCGCCGGTGTCGGCGAACGCGTGCTCGATGTTGGGGTTTCCGTACCAGTGCGTGGACGACCCGACGCCGAACAGCACCTCGGCGCCGAGAAACGGATCGCTGTCGTCGCTGTAGGCCCCGCCGCGCACCCCGAAATCGGCCTTGGCGTGGGCCGGCACGAACGACAGGGTCATGACGAGAGCCGCTGCACCTGCAAAGGACAGGACACGGACCAACGAACGGTTCCTGTTGCGCTTCATCGTGGTTCCTCCTTTCAGCTACGTACCTGGACGTTGCTGACCACGTGCTTGACGCCCTCGATGTCACGCGCCACGCGGGCGGCGATCTGCCGCTCCGCCTCGGAATCGACTTCACCGGTGAGGGTCACCGTGCCCCGATCGGTGTGGACACGGATGGCCGATCCCCGGACACTCCTCTCGAACGCCAGCGCCATCTTCACGGAGGCCGTGACCGACGCGTCGCGCACGGCCTCTCCGAAGGTCCTCTCGGCCTCCTCGGGACCGTCCCCTCCCGCCTCGGCGAGCTCGATCTCGTTCCGGACCTCGCGAACGCCCTCGGCGTTCCCCGCGATGGCCGCAGCGAGATCCCTGTGGATGTCGCTGGGGACGCTTCCCTGCAGGGTCACCACCCCGTCGCGGGTGTCGACCTGGATGCGGAACGAGTCGAGGTGCTGATTGAACAGGTAGGTCGTCTTGATGAGGGTCGTGATGGACGCATCGTGGACCGCATCCCCGGCGTTGCGTTTCTCGTCCGCCCGCGGCTCGGACTGCGTGCATCCGAACGAGAGGGCCGCGATTCCCAGAAGCGCCATGACAGCGAATCCCACAGGGCGAGGCATCGTGGTCTCCTTTCTGGCCGCGTTCGCGCCTCCGGACACGGACACGCCGAATCACGCTCCGCAGCCGAATGCCGTTATCGTTCAGCAAGGTCGATGCCACCCCCCGCCCCGGGGGGCCCGGCGCGGCGCAACTCGATGCGGCTTAGTCAGATGCGAGAACGCGGAAACGCGGGCCGCGCGTCCCTTGAGGTGAGCAGACTGTCCTCCCGCGGGGATCAGGACGAGAGTCCATATGCGCGTCGAAACGGTTGATTCCCCGGGGGCATCTTCGCGGCGGAATTCGCCGCCCCGGCGTCGCTGTGCTAGCATCCGGTGTCGCTGAGTCATCCCGACTCAGGAAACAGGAGGGGTGCAATGCGGAAGCTCTTGCAGGTGTTCAGCGTGCTCGTCGTCCTTGCCGTGGTGGCCGCGCCGATGACTTCGGCCTGGGCCGGATCCAGCGCCGTCAAGAAGCACGACATGTCGGTGACCGTCGTCTCCGTGGACTCCACGGCGAAGACGATGACCTTCAAGACCGACACCGGCGAGGAGAAGACAGCGCCGATGATGGGTCAGGCGATCAACAAGTCCAAGAACGTCAAGGCGGGCGAGACCGTCACGATCACCTGCACCGACAAGGAGACCGGCGAGCACGAAGGCATCAGCGACATCAAGGTAGCGAAGGAATCGAAGGCAAAGAACTAGACCTCGGTCTTCGATCACCCATCGACGCGGGATGTCCGGCAGCATCGGGCATCCCGCGTTTGCGTTTGCGCCCCGGAGACCCGGGGCGGACTCCTACGCGCAGTTCAGCTCCCCTTCTCCCGGACCCTCCGACGGCCTGACGCGCAGGTCCCCCAGCCTCTCCGCCTGGTACAGCAGGAGGGCGGCCAGGCGGCGGGCCTCCTGGCGGGACAGCTGCACGATTCTGTAATCGTCGGGGCTCAGGCCCCGGATGTGGACCGCCACGCTGGAGCGGAACGGGTCGCGCACGACGAGGATTTCCCCCGCGCTTTCATCCATGATGTCCATGGCTCCTCTCGGGAGGGGCGCACGCCCCCTCGGACCGGGAACCGGACCGTCCGATCCCCGACTCCCAAGCTAGGCCCCCTCGATGGAGGTCCGGTGTCCCTTCGGTCGCAGGACGGTGAAGCCCCGACCTGCCCCCCCAATCGGCCCCGAATCTTGACTTGGGGAGCGCAGGCATTAGATTGAAACACCGATGGGTCTCCGTGGAGACTCTCGGGCGCCGCGCGCTCTCGGGGCTTTCGAAGCGAATCCTGGCTCCTTGACGGTGATCCAATGTCCCGGCGATCGATCCATCGCAAGACTCCCCTTCGATTGCATCCGGTTTGCCTGCTCGTGATGGCGCTTTTGGCAGGCGGCCAGGCCTTCTCCCAGGACGCCCCTCCCGACCTGACGACCCTCGGAATCGAGGCGGTCATGAACATGGAGGTCACCTCGGTCTCGAAGAAGCCGGAGCGCCTCATGGACGCCGCGGCCGCCGTCCAGGTGATCACCTCGGAGGACATCCGGCGATCGGGAGCCACGACCCTTCCCGACCTGCTCCGGCTGGTTCCCGGCGTGCAGGTCAGCCGGGTCAATTCGAACACCTGGGCGGTCGGCGTGCGCGGCTTCACGAGCACCCTCTCCCGGTCGCTCCTCGTCCTGATCGACGGCCGGAGCATCTACAACCCCCTGTTCGCCGGCGTGTACTGGGACTCGCAGGACCTCCCGATGAACGACATCGAGCGGATCGAGGTGATCCGGGGGCCCGGGGCGACGCTCTGGGGGGCGAACGCGGTGAACGGCGTCATCAACATCATCACGCGCAGCGCGCAGGCGACGCAGGGGAGCTACGCCTCGCTGCGCGGGGGGAACGAGGACCGCGCCGTGGCGACGGGGCGCTTCGGAGGAAAGACCGCGGGGGGCCTGGCCTTCCGGGCCTACGGCAAGTTCTCCGATCGCGATGCCGAGTTCCATGCGAGCTCGAACGACTACGACGGCTGGAACCTGGGTCTCGCCGGTTTCCGGGCGGATGCCGACCCGCGGGAGAAGGATCACCTCACGTTCGAGGGAGGTTTCTACACCGGCAAGGTGGGGCACCGCGCGGCCGTGTCCACCTACACCAGCCCGTTCTTCCAGATCGTCGAGGAAGACAGCGACCTCTCGGGCGGGCACCTGCTGGGACAGTGGAAGCACCGGCTGCACGAGGACTCGGACACGACGCTCCAGGTGTACCTCGACCGCACGAGCCGCGCCGAGACGACCTTCTCCGAGGATCGCAACACGCTGGACGTCGAGTTCCGGCACAGCCTGAGGCTCGGCGACCGCAACGGGCTCCTCTGGGGGGCCGGCTACCGCCTGACCTCGGGTGACACCGAGTCGGTGCCGACCATCGAGATCTCCCCGCAGAACCGGACCGACGACCTCCTGAGCGCGTTCGTGCAGGACGAGATCCGGATCGTCCCCTCGCGATGGACGCTGACTCTCGGATCGAAGTTCGAGCACAACGACTACAGCGGCTTCAACGCGCAGCCGAACGTGCGCCTGCTGTTCGTCCCTTCGCCGAGGCACGTCCTGTGGTCCGCGGTCTCGCGCGCGCTGCGCGTCCCCTCGCGCATCGAGAGCGACCTGTCCCTGACGGCCCTCGTGGATCCGTCCACGCCGACCTACGTGCGGGTGACCGGGACGAAAGACTTTCAGCCGGAGCGGCTCACGGCGTTCGAGCTCGGGTACAGGGTCCAGGCGACCGACCGGCTGTTCGTCGACCTCGCCCTGTTTCACAACGATTACGCCCGGCTCTTGAGCCTCGAGCCGGGGACCCCCTTCACCGAGACGAACCCGCCGCCGACCCATGACGTGATCCCCTATTCCTTCCTGAACCGGATGAAGGCGGACGTCCAGGGGGCCGAGATCGCGTCGGAGTGGCGCCCCGCCGCGTCCGTCCGCCTGACCGGGTCCTACTCGTTCCTCGACATGAACCTCCAGCCGTACAACAACAGCCTGGACACGACGACGGAGGCCGGCACCGAGGGATCGAGCCCGCGCCACCTGGCGAGCCTCCGCTCCGGCTTCGACCTTCCGTGGCAGCTCGGGGTCGACGCGACCCTGCGCTACGTCGGGAGGCTCAAGAGCCAGAACGTCGACGCCTACACCGAGATGGACCTGGTCGTCAGCCGGGACCTGCCGCTGGGCTTCGAGGTGTCCCTGGTCGGACAGAACCTGCTCGCGCGCCATCACGCCGAGTTCGGCGGCGGCAGCGCGGCGATCGAGGTCGAGCGCAGCCTGTACGGCCGTCTCGTCCGGCGATGGTAGCCGGCGCCCGCCTGTTTCGTCCCGCCCTCCTTCTTCTCGCCGTCACAGCGCTCCTGGTCGCGGGCGGCCCGGCGCGCGGCGAGGAGGGCGCCCCGGGGTCACTCTCCGATTACCAGGTCAAGGCCGCGTATCTTTACTACTTCACGACGTTCGTGGACTGGCCCCCGGGAGCGTTCGAGCGGACCGGCAACGAGCTGGTCGTCGGCGTGCTCGGAGAGGACCCCTTCGGAGAGATCCTCGACGCCACGCTGCGCGGCAAGAGCGTCAACAACCGGGCGCTCGTCGTCCGCCGGTTCGCGAGCATCAAGGACGCCCGCGACAGCCACATCCTGTTCATCAGCGCCTCCGAGCAGGACCGTATCCCCTCCATCCTCAAGGCCCTGGACGGCGCGGCCGTCCTGACCGTCGCCGACGTCGACGGGTTCGCGACCCGCGGCGGGCAGATCGCGTTCCACACGATTGACCGGAAGGTCCGTTTCGACATCAACGTCGCGGCGGTGGAGCGGGCCCGCATCAAGATCAGCGCCCAGCTCATGAAGCTCGGCCGGATCGTCCGGGCGGGACGCGAGGGGGTCTAGATCGCATGAAGTGGCCGGGCGCCTCGACGGTGAGGGGCAAGCTGCTCCTCGCCAGCATCCTGAGCAAGGCGGCCGCCTTCCTGGTCGCCGGCGTCGTCATCACCGGGTACGACATGATGGCGCTGCGGGAGAGGCTGGTGCGGCGGCTGTCGATCCAGACCGACATCGTGGGGGCGAACTGCCTTTCCGCGCTGCTGTTCAACGATCCCCAGTCGGCGGAAACGACCCTGGCGGCCCTGCGGGCCGATCCCCGCGTCCGCGCCGTCGGCCTGTATTCCTCGGATCGGAGCCTGTTCGCGACGTATGTCCGCGACGCGGGCTCGGAAGGGATCCTCCCCGCCGAGGCCCCCGCCGGGAGCGGCCCGGACTACCGCGGGCGGGACGACCACCTGCGCCTGTCCAGGAACATCCTGTTCCAGGGGAAGCCGATCGGGAGCGTGCTCATCGTCTCCGATCTCAGCGAGGTCACCGCCACGATCACGCGCGACGTCGGGATCTTCGCCGGCGTTTTGCTCCTCGCGCTCCTGATCGCCCTCGCCATCAACATCCGCCTGCAGCGCGCCATCTCGGGGCCCATCCTCAGCCTGGCCGATACGGCCCGGAAGGTCTCCCAGGAGAAGGATTACTCGGCCCGGGCGGCCGGCGCGGGCGGCGACGAGATCGGGGCGCTCGTCACGGCCTTCAACGAGATGCTCGAGGAGATCCAGATGCAGCAGGCGGAGCTCCGAACAGCGCACGACCGGCTGGAGCAGCGCGTGGCCGAGCGCACCGCCCAGCTCGAGACGGCGGTCAAGGAGCTCGAGGCCTTCTCCTACTCGGTGTCGCACGACCTGCGCGCCCCCCTTCGCAGCATCGAGGGATTCAGCGGGGCCCTGGTGGAGGACTGCGGCGATCAGCTCAACGAAGCCGGCAAGGACTCGCTCAAGCGGATCATCGCGTCGACCGTCCGGATGGGGCAGCTGATCGACGGTCTGCTGAACCTGTCGCGGGTGACGCGCGCCGAGATTCGGGGCCGGAGCGTCGATCTCAGTTCGCTCGCCGGCGAGATCGTGGAGGAGCTGCGCCAGGGGGAGAACGGTCGCCGTGTCGAGGCCGTGGTCGCCGGCGGCGCGGTGGTCGAGGGGGACCCGGCGCTCCTGCGTGCGGTGCTGCAGAACCTCATCGGCAACGCGTGGAAGTTCACCCGCAAACGGGACGAGGCCCGCATCGAGTTCGGCGTCGCGAAGGAATCGGGCGAGACGGCGTTCTTCGTCCGGGACAACGGGGCCGGCTTCGACATGACCTATTCGGACAAGCTCTTCGGCGCGTTCCAGCGCCTGCACGGGCAAGCGGAGTTTCCTGGAATCGGTATCGGCCTGGCCACCGTCCAGCGCATCGTGAACCGGCACGGCGGCCGCACGTGGGCCACGGGCGCCCCCGACCAGGGGGCGACCATCTACTTCACGCTCGGCAACGGAGGACGCAATGGCGGACAAGA
>DATNEZ010000506.1:0-9966 GCA_035606645.1 Binatia bacterium | reverse complement strand
CCGGCGCCGACCTGCGCTCGATCCAGGAGCTCCTGGGGCACGCCTCGCTGTCGACGACCCAGAGGTACACCGCGGTGTCCACGAAACGGCTCCTCGAGGTGTACGACCGCGCCCATCCGCACTCGGGGGCGGCCCCGTCGGCCCGCGAGGCCGGGAAGCGGAAGGGAACCGCCGCCGGGAGGGCATCCGATGCCACGCCGGGCTCGTAGGCGGGAAAACGCCGCGCGGCGCAAGGCGCGCCTGCGGCGGGCCCGCATGCCGGCGCGCTGGCCGGCCGCCAAGCCGGCCGGTGCCAAGAGGCCCCTGCCGCGCGTGGTCCGCCTGACGGCCGCGCGCCGGCTCTCGGTCGCCCGGCGGCGGGCCCTCGCCCGCGGCCGGATCGGCGGCCAGGCCGGGCCCGCCCCCCCGGCGACCCTCGACTTCCACCTCAGCGCCTGCGTCTCCTGCGCCCGCGAGGGGGGCCGTGTCCTGATGGATTACTGGAGCCGGCGCGGCAGCTACCCGATCCACGAGAAGGGGCGCAACGACTTCGTCACGATCGTCGATCGGAAGGCGGAGGAGGCGGTGCTCGCCATGATCCGGGGGCGCTTCCCCGACCACTCGATCATGGCGGAGGAATCCGCCCCGTCGACCGGCACGAGCGAGTACCGCTGGTACGTCGATCCGCTCGACGGGACCACCAACTTCATCCACGGCTATCCGCTGTTCTCGGTGTCGATCGGACTCGCCGACGCGGAGGGGCTGCGGGCCGCCGCCGTCTTCGATCCGCTGCGCAACGAGATGTTCACCGCGGCGCGCGGCCAGGGCGCCTTCCTGAACGGCCAGCCGATCCGGGTCTCGCCGGCCGAGAAGCTGTCGCAGGCGCTTCTGGTGACCGGCTTCCCGTTCCGCTCGCTCGAGCGCCTGGACGACTTCATCGCGACGTTCCGCGCCTTCACCCTCTCTGCGTCAGGGATCCGGCGGGACGGCTCCGCCGCGCTCGACCTGGCGTACGTCGCCGCCGGACGATTCGACGGCTTCTGGGAGATGGCGCTGTCCCCCTGGGACATCGCCGCGGGGAGCCTGCTGGTGCGCGAGGCCGGGGGGATGGTCACCGACTTCCGGGGGCGGGACGACTTCCTGAAATCCGGCGACATCGTCGCCGCCAACCTGAACGTCCACACGCCGATGCTGCGGGTCCTGCGGGAGTCCGAAAGAAAGGGCTGAGCGCCGGCCGGCCGCCGGCGCGAGGGGTCCCGGGTCAGGCCCGATCCGAAAGCCTCGCCGCCAGGAGGATCGCCTCGACCAGGCTGCCGTGATCCGCCGTCCCCTTGCCGGCGAGGTCGTACGCCGTGCCGTGATCGACGGAGGTCCGCAGGAACGGCAGGCCGAGGGTCATGTTGACGGCGCTGCCGAACGAGCGCGCCTTGACGGCGATGGTCGCCTGGTCGTGGTAGAGCGCCAGGACGACGTCGAATTCCCCCCGGGCGGCGCGGACGAACAGGGTGTCGGCGGCGTAGGGCCCCGAGACGTCGATCCCAAAGCGGCGCGACGCGGCGATCGCCGGCGCCAGGATCTCGCGCTCCTCGGCGCCGAACAGGCCCCCCTCGCCGGCGTGGGGGTTCAGGGCGCACACGGCAATCCGCGGGTCGCCTCCGAACCAGCGGCGGTGCTCGTCCCGCACCAGGCGCAGCCTGGCCTCGATCCCCGTGGAGGAGAGGGACGCGATCGCCTCCTTGAGCGACTGGTGGACGGTGGCGAGGGCCACCTTGAGGTCCCGGGTGACGAACAGCATCGTCACCTCCTGAGGCTCCAGCCCGCACAGGTCGGCCAGAAGCTCGGTGTGCCCGGGATAACGGACGTTCGCCAGGCGCATCGCCTCCTTGCTGATGGGGGCGGTCGCCACGGCCGCGGCGCCGCGGGTTCGGACGAGGGCCACCGCCTGCTTGACGTACATGACCGAGGAGCGTCCCCCCGCGACCGTCGGACCGGGGACCGGCGGGGGCTCGGGGTGGTCCGACATGTCGTAGAGGGCGGGGCCATCGGACCAGGTCGCGACCGTGATGTCGTCCCCCTGCTTCGAGCCCCAGGCAAAGGGGGATTTGCTGACTTCGGGCCACGAGGCGGGATCCCCCGCCGATCCGCCGGGCAGGGCCTGGGCCACGCGGAGAAGGTGATCGCGGTCGCCGATGAGGAGGGGTCGGCAGGCGTCCCGGACCGATGGCTCGGCGGCCGCCCGGAGACAGATCTCCGGGCCGATCCCGAACGGATCGCCCGCCGTGACGGCGATGACCGGCTTCAGGGGAGAGGCCTAGATCCCGTCGGAGCGGGTGGTCCGGCTCTCGTCCTGGTCCTCGGCCTTGTACATGTACTTGATGCAGTCCTTCATCACCATCAGGTTGGGGGCCCCGACGCGATTGACCTTGATGCAGGTGCGGTCGTACCACTCGATGACGCCGCGCAGCTCCTCGCCGTCCTTGAGGACGACGACCATGGGAGTCCGGGCGTTCATCTGCTTCAGGTAGTAAAACGCCTCCGCGCTGGTCTGGTCGGGGGGGACCTGCTTGCGCCGGGGCTGCCGCGGCGTGAGCCGGTCCTTCAGATCGGCCAGGTTCGGCCTGATCAGCTTCCGGTTGACCTGGTCTTCACCCTTCCGGGTGTCGTCCTGGCCCTGATCCTGGTTTCCGAAATCGATGCGGCGCATGGTATCGAACCCTCACGTACCGCGCGGTCCCGCCCGCGCCACGCTCCGGGCTAATGTTTTTCCGCCGGGGCCCCGAGCTCCCGGCACATGTCACGCACCCGATTCGAGTTTCACATAACGGCTGGTGAAAATCTGGGGTCGCGAGCCTGAAAGCATCCTAGCACACGCTCCGTTCCGCGGACAACCCGAACTTGACGCCCCGGATCACCCCGCGTCTCCCGGTGTTTCGGGCGGGGCGGCCTCCTCCTTCCCTCCGATCGGGGCGGGGGCCTGCACGCCCTCCCCCTGCTTCAGCGGGGACCGGACCAGGAAGTGCTCGTACTTCGGCGAAATCTCGATCTGGTTGTCCTTCCAGAGCTTCCTGATGTAGGCGTTGTAGCGCGGGCGGAATTTCGCTTCGCGCACTCCGTGGACGATCGCGTCGCGGGCCTCGTCGATCGACTTGACCAGCCGTTCGGTCTTCCCGATCAGGCGGATCACATGGAACGAGCGGCCGGTGTCGATCGGATCGGCGATGGCGCCCGGCTCGAGCGCGAAGGCGGCCTGGGCGATCGCCGTGTGCAGGTCGGTCGCGGGGAAGGGGCCGAGGAAGCCGCCCGATTCCTTGCTCGCCGCCTCGGAGTAGTGCTGCACCAGGTCGCCGAAGTCGGCGCCCCCCTTCGCCTCGCGCACGATCCCCTGCGCGCGGGACAGGACCTCGGCCTTGTTGGCCTCCTCGTAGAACAGCACGATCTCGTTGAAAGTCACGGTCGGCGCGGTTTCCCAGGGGCCTGGTGATCTTCGTAGTACTTCCTGATCTCCGGCTCGCTCACGCTGATCTTCCGCCTGACCTCGTAGCTGATGATCTCCTGCGGCACCGCCAGCCGGATGAGCTGCTCCTCGAGATCGTGCCGGGTCATCCCCTGGTCCTTGAGGAGCTTCTCCAGGTCCTCGTCGCTCGCGATGTTCTGCTGCTTGCGGAAGTCGTCCACCAGGTTCTTGCGCACCTTGGTCAGGTCGAGGAGGCTCTCGGCCCGGTCGATGAGCAGGAGCTCCGTGATCATGTTCGCCAGCATGCTCTCCTGCGCCTCCACCAGCTCCCGGTCGAGCTCCGACCCGGAGAACTCCTGGTAGATCTGCTTCAGGATGTAGTTCCCGCGCTCCTCGAACTCGCTCTTGGTGACGATGCGGTTGTTGATCTTGGCCACCATCTCCTCGACGATCGCGGCCCCGGCCGGCGCGGGAGACGCCAGGAGGACGGTCAGGAGGGCCAGGGCGGGGAGCGCCGAATGTCCGGACAGGCGCCTAGTTCCGGTACTCACCGGAATACTCGAAGGGGAGGATGGCGCGATTGACATGGATCTCCGTCTCTTTCTTCAGGTCGGCGATGTAGCGATCGAGCGCCTGCTCCCCCTTCTTGCGGAACAGCTCCAGCTGCAGCCGGTGCTTCACCTCGGAGACGTCGGCGTCCATCGCCTCCATCTTGCGCACCAGCTGGAAAATCAGGTACCTCCCGGAGTTCTCCAGGACGGGGCTGGACTGCCCCGGCTCCAGCCGGAACAGGGCGTCCCGCAGCTCGACCGGGAGCTGCTCCTCGGTGTACGCCCGCGCCTGCCCCTTGTCCGGGGCCACCGAGTTCTCCCGGGCCAGCGCCTCGAAGCGCGACGGCTCCTTGGCGAGCTGCGCCGCGAGCCGATCGGCCTGGCTCTTATCATCGATCAGGATCTGGCGCAGGACAACCGATCGCGGCACCCGGGCGGCTTCCGGCTGCTTCTTCAGATAGTCTTCGACCTCGCCCGGGGTGACCTCCACCTTGCTGAGGACCGCCCGGTCCTTCACCTTCTGGAGGATCAGCCCCTGGCGCACCTTGTCCCGGAACGCCTCCTTCCCCTCGCCGCCCGTGACCTCGGCCTCTCCCTCGCTGACGCCGATCTGCCCGAGGTAGTCGTCGACCTCCGCATCGGAGACGGTGACCCCCAGCCCCTTGGCCTGCCGCAGCAGGAGCTGCTCTTCGATCATCTGGTCCAGGAGACGGCTGCGGATGGCGCTGGCCTGCTCGGCTTCGTCGTCCTCGCTCTCGCCCGAGTTGTCGGCCAGGTAGCGCTCGAAGGCCTTCATCGGAATGGGCTCGCCGCCGACGGTGGCCACGACCTGGGCGTCGAGCATCGCCTGGGCCCGTCCCGCGCCGGGAGACGGGGAGGCCCCGGCCCCCGCGTCGTCCTTGGGCGAGCCGCACGCCAGGACCGCCGCGCAGGCCAGGACCAGCGCGCGGGCGACGACGACCCGCTCCGTTCCCTGCTTGCCTTCGCTCTGGATGGTCACCTGTCCCCGTCGGGTGGCCCGGCTGCGGTGGGCTGTGAAGTCGGGCGCATGCTACCACCCGCCCCGATCGACTTCAAGAGGTCGAGAACCGACTCGATGCGCGCCAGGTCCGACTGCGCCCGCGAGCCCCCCGGCGATCCGCCCGATCCCGCGGGCTCCAGGCGCAGCACCCCCTGGGGCGACAGGCTGGCCCCCGCCCGGGAGGCCGTCACGCGCACCAGCCCCTCCGGTGAGACCGGCGCCCCCTCGGCGAAGCGGATCTGCACGCGCCCGCCGGCGACGTCGATGCTGCGCACGCCGAGCCGATCCGCCTCGAGGCGCAGGCTCGCGAGCGCCACGAGGTTGACCGCCTGCGGCGGCACGCCGCCGTAGAGATCCCGGATCTCGTCCTGGATCCGGGCCAGCTCCTCCTCGCCCGGGGCGGTCGAGATCCGCTTGTAGAGCACCAGGCGCTCGTTGAAGTCGGGGATCGACTCCTCGGGGATCTTGATGTCCACGCCCAGGTTGATCTGCGCCCGGATCTCGGGGCGCGGGGCCTCCCCCTTCATCTCGCGGATCGTCTGGTCCAGCAGGCGGCAGTACATCTCGAACCCGACCGCCGCGATGTGCCCGCTCTGCTCCGCCCCCAGGAGGTTCCCCGCGCCCCGGATCTCCAGGTCCATCGCCGCGATCCGGAAGCCCGACCCCAGCTCCGAGAACTCCTGCAGCGCCTTCAGCCGTCGCCTCGCGACCGGGCTGAGCGCCTGGCGCGCCGGCACCAGCAGGTAGGCGTAGGCCCGGCGATCGGAGCGCCCGACCCGGCCGCGCAGCTGGTACAGCTGCGCCAGCCCGAACCGGTCGGCGCGGTTCACGATGATGGTGTTGACGCGCGGGATGTCGAGGCCGTTCTCGATGATGGTCGTCGCCAGGAGGACGTCGAACTCGCCGTTCAGGAAGGCGATCATCGTGCGCTCGAGCATTCCCTCGCCCATCTGTCCGTGGGCCACGCCCAGGCGGACCTCCGGCACCGCCTTGCGCAGGAAGCCGGCCATCGAGGCGATCGACTCGACGCGGTTGTGCACGAAATAGACCTGCCCGCCGCGCTTCGTCTCGTTGCGGATCGCCGTGGCGATCACCCCGTCCCGGAACGGCACGATCGAGGTCTGGATGGCGAGCCGGTTCTCCGGGGGGGTCTCGATCACCGACATGTCCCTGATGCCGGCGAGAGCCATCTGCAGCGTCCGCGGGATCGGCGTGGCGGTGAGCGTCAGGACATCGACGTCCTTCTTCATCCCCTTGATCGCCTCCTTGTGGGACACGCCGAAGCGCTGCTCCTCGTCGACGATCAAAAGGCCGAGGTCGCTGAACGTCACATCCCGCGACAGCAGCCGGTGCGTGCCGATCAGGACGTCGACCCGGCCCGCGGCGACCTCCTTGAGGACCGCCTGCTGCTCGCGGGGGGAGCGGAAGCGGGAGATCATCTCGATCCTGGCCGGCCAGGAGGAGAAGCGCTCGCGGAACGTGTTGAGGTGCTGGAAGGCGAGGACCGTCGTGGGGCAGAGGACGGCGACCTGCTTCCCCTCCATGACCGCCTTGAAGGCCGCCCGCATCGCCACCTCGGTCTTGCCGAACCCGACGTCGCCGCAGATCAGGCGGTCCATCGGCAGGTCCTTCTCCATGTCGGCCCGCACGTCGCGGATCGCCTTCTCCTGGTCGGAGGTCTCCTCGTAGGGGAAGGCGTCCTCGAACTCCTTCTGCCAGGCGGTGTCGGGCGCGAAGGCGTGGCCGCGGGCGGCGGCGCGGGCGGCGTAGAGCTGCAGGAGATCCTGGGCCATCTCCTGCATCGCCTTCCTGACCTTCTTCTGGGTGCGCTCCCACCCCGGCCCGCCCAGGCGATCGAGCTTCGCCTTCTGCCCGTGCACGCCGGAGTAGCGCTGCACCAGGTCGAGCCGGTCGATCGGCACGTACAGCCGGTCGCCTCCTTCGAAGGTCAGAAGCATGAAGTCGCGCGCCGAGCCGTCCTCCCCCACGCGCGCGATGCCGGCGTACCGGCCGATGCCGTGCTCGACGTGCACCACCAGGTCGCCGATCTTGAGATCCCGGAAGCCGGGGCTGAAGGCGGCCACCTTGCGGCGCCGGGCCTCGCGCTCGGCGTGCTCGCCGAAGACCTCTCGCTCGGTCAGGACCTGGAGCCCGGCGCGCGGCAGCGCGAACCCCTGCGACAGCCGGCCGGCGGCGATCAGGAGGCCAGGAACCGGCCGGGGGGCCGTCCCGCCCTCGTCCCGTGCCGTCCCGGGGGCTGCTTCCCCCGCGGCCTGTGACCCCACCGGGGGATCGGTCAGGACGGCGGCCGAAAGGTCGTACTCGCCGAGGACCTCCCGCAGCCGCTCGATCCGGCCGGGGCTTTCCATCAGGAAGAGGGTGGTGGTGCCGGGCGGCACCTGCTTCAGGTCGGCGGCCAGGTCCTGGATGCGCCCCTTGTACGGGCGCGCCGGGACGCAGGGAACCCTCAGGGGCGCGGTCCGCCCCCCCTCGAGCGCCAGCTCGGAGAGACGCACGCGCGCCTGCTTCGCCCGGGGCTCCAGGATGTCGCGCGGCAGCAGCAGGTCGCCCGGGGGAGGCATGCCGAAGTCCTCCGACAGGTCGAAGGAGGCGTGCATCTCGACGTAGACCGCCTCGAGGTCCGAGAGGACCTGCCCCTCCTCCCAGGAGACCAGGAGCGCCCCGGGCGCGTAATCGAACAGCGACGCGGGGCTGGGCTCCGCCAGCCGGACGCAGGCCTCGAGGCCGGCGAAGGACCGCCCCGTGGCGAGCGCCTCGATCCGGCCCAGGAGATCGTCCTTCTCGAGCCTGTGCCTCCGCGCCGCGGGCGGATTCCACGAGGCGTGCCGCGCCTCGAGCGCCCCGCGCAGCCGATCGAGCGCGGCCCTCGACCAGGGATACTCGCGCACCGGCGGCGCCGCGGCCGCGGGCAGGCGGCCCGTGGAGCGCTGCGTTGCGGGGTCGAACGTCCGGAGCGACTCCACCTCCTCTCCCCAGAACTCGACCCGCAGCGGGTCCCCGCCCCCGGGCGGGAAGAAGTCGATGATGCCGCCGCGCCGGGAGAATTCCCCCATGGTGGAGACCAGGTCGACCCGCAGGTAGCCGGCCTCCAGGAGGAATCCCGAGAGGTCGTCCGGCCGCAGCGTCTGGCGCTCCGTCAGGTCGAGCCGGTAGGCGTCGAACGTCCCGGCGGGGGCCAGCGGGTAGATGAGGGCGCGCGTCGGGGCGACGACGATCGCCTCGCCCGGCTCCCGCAGGGCGCGCAGCGCCTGGACCCGCTCGCAGGCGACGCGCAGGTGCGGCGCGAGCTCCTGGTAGGGGTCGGCCTCGAGCGAGGGGAAGAGGTGGACCCGGGCCTGCGGGCCGCGCAGCGCGGTCATGGCGAACGACAGGTCCGAGCGAAAGCCCTCGGCTTCCTTCTCGCCCGGGACGATCAGGAGCACCTTGCCCGAGGGGGTCCGGCCGGCCAGGGACGAGAGCAGGACCGCCGCGGCGGCGGGGCTCAGCCCGGCGATCGCGATGCGACGGCGCTCCGCCTCGCCGGCGACAGGCAAAGACGCCAGGAGCTCGCGATCGCGAGCGGCGAAATCGAGGAGAGAGCGAAGGATCGGTTCCACCGGCACCCCGGGAGCGCGACTATCGGCCGCGCCGCGGCGCCGCGCGGAGGGCCCGCCGGATCAGATCGGTCGTGGACCTCCCGCGCCGCAGCGGCACGCGGACCACCCGGCCACCCAGGGCCTCGACCGTGTCCCGCCCGACGATCTCCTTCGTGCGGTAGTCCGCCCCCTTCACCAGGACATGCGGCCGGAGCCGGGCGATGAGGCGTGCCGGCGTCGACTCGCCGAACGGCACGACGGCGTCCACCGCGCGGAGGGCCGCCAGGACCTCCATCCTCTCGCGCAGGGGGACGATGGGGCGGCCCCGGCCCTTCAGGAGCCGCACGGAACGGTCGGAGTTGACCCCCACCACCAGGAAATCGCCGTGCGCCCTGGCCGCCTCCAGGAGACCCACGTGTCCCGCGTGCAGGAGGTCGAAGCAGCCGTTGGTGAAGACCATCACCCGCCCGCCTCTCTTCAGGCGGCGCGCCAGCGTCGCCGCCCGTCCGGCCGTCAGGGTCTTCCTGGCCCGCGACGCCTTCATGGTCTGCGCAGAGTACCGGCCGCCTGGCGCCCCAGGGGACCGTACCGGCCGAGATGATCGCGCAGGACCACCCGCACGATGTCCTTGAGCATGTCGAGCGGATCGACCAGGGCGTTGACCTTGGTCCCGGCGGCGTTCCGCCACACGACCGGCACCTCCGCCACGCGGACCCCGGCGTTCCGCGCCAGGTAGAGGATCTCGACGTCGTAGGCGAACCGCTCGATGCGCGCGCCGCGGAAGAGGGGCAGGACCTCCTGGCGCCGCATCAGCTTGAAGCCGCACTGCGTGTCCCGGAAGGGGAGCCCGGTGAGCAGGCGCACGAGTCGATTGAAGGCGCGCCCCATCCCCTCCCGCCAGGCCGCCTGGCGGATCTCCACCTGCGACTCCGGGAGGGCCCGCGAGCCGATCGCGATCCCGTATCCCTCCGTCTCGATCGGCCGGAGGAGCCTGGGGAGATCCGTGATCGGCGTCGAGAAATCGGCGTCCGAGACCAGGACCAGGTCCCCCCCGGCCAGAAGAACGCCGTGCTTGATGCTGTAGCCCTTGCCCCGGTTCACTCCGTTCTTCAGGAGCCTCACGACGGGGCGCGCGTCCGGCGGGCGGGAGGCCGCGAACGCCTCGACCCGGGCGACCGTCCCGTCGGCGCTGCCGTCGTCGACCACGAGGATTTCCGCATCGAACGGGCTCGCGGCCAGGTAGTCGGCCGCCCCCTGCGGGCTCGCCAGGATGCGCGCGGACTCGTTGTAGGCGGGGATGACGACGGAGAGTCGGGACCGGGGCTGCATGGTGGACCTCGCCGGCCCGGGGCCGGAGCGCTAGGA
>DATNEZ010000466.1:0-3858 GCA_035606645.1 Binatia bacterium | reverse complement strand
GGTGGCGGAGCAGGCCGTCAGGAAGACGTCGCCGCCGCGCGTCCCGAACAGGGGCCGGAGGCGCGGCACCACGTCCCTGATGATCGCCTGCATCTCGGCCCCGCGGTGTCCGATGACCGGGCGGGCCATCTCCTTCAGGATCTCGGGAGCCACCTCGGTCGGGCCGGGGGTGAACAGGATCTTGTGATCGGGCTTGGGCATGCTCGTCGGCTCGGCTCCCGCGTCGGCCTCAGAAGAGCTTGGCGATGTCGAGGTAGATCACTGCGGCCATGAACAGCAGGAGCAGGACCAGGCCCGCCTGCATGACGCGCTCCTTGAGCTGGATCGACAGGTCGCGCCTTATCGTCCCCTCGATCAGAAGGGTGAACACGTGCCCGCCGTCGAGCGGCGGGATGGGCAGCAGGTTGATGATCCCGAGCTGCAGGCTGACGTAGGCGATGAATCTCAGGAAATAGACCAGCCCTTCCTGCGCCATCGCCCCCGAGGCGAGGTACAGGCCGATCGGTCCCGAGAAGGTCCGCAGCGACAGCTCTCGCAGCACCAGCTTCTTGAGAGTCAGGAACGTCAGGCCGACGTCCTCGATGTTCTTCGTGAACGACCCGGCCAGCGCCTGCGGCAGGTTGTACGACCGGGTGATCATCGGCGGCGTCGGGACGAAGCCGATGATCCCCTTCCCTCCCTCCTCGATGGGGGTGATCACCTTCTCGATCGTCTGTCCGTCGCGCTCGATGACGAACCGGAGGGCCTTGCCGGGCGATCCCTGGATCGCCTTGAACACGCGGGACAGTGTGGTCATCTCGACCTCGTCGATCGACACGATGCGATCGCCGCGCCGGAGCTCGGCATGGGCCGCCGGACGTCCGGGCTGCACGTCTCCCACGATGACCCCGGTCATCGGAAAGAGCGACTGGATGCCGATGCTGTTCCGGTCGTCGGACTTGATCAGGAGCGGCACGGTGAGGCGCTGGCCCGCGCGCTCGAGCGCGATCTCCCGCGTCTGGCCGGGGCTCAGCACGATGGCCAGCTCGAGGTCCCTCCAGGTCCGGACCGCCTGGCCGCCGACGCTGAGGATCCGGTCCCCGGCCTGGATGCCGGACGTCGCGGCGGGGGAATCGGGATCGATCTCGCCGACCACGGGCGGTTGCGACGGGTAGACCGGCTCCTGCACCCCCATCATCAGGATGGCGACGGTCAGGACGTAGGCGGTCACCAGGTTGAAGACCGCCCCCATGACGAACACGAGAAAGCGCTGCACGCGCGAGCGCGACATGAGGTCGCCGGGCTCCGGGACGCTCCCCTCCTCGGGGGTCTCCCCCTTCAGCTTGACGTAGCCGCCGAGCGGCACCCAGGAGACCCGGTAGTCGGTCCCCCCGCGATGGAAGCCGCCGATGCGCGGCCCGAAACCGACCGAGAAGATCTCGACGGTCACGCCCAGCCACTTGGCGACCAGGTAGTGCCCGAACTCGTGGAACAGGACCACGACGCCGAGCACGATTCCGAAAGGCAGCGCGAATTCCCAGATCCAGCTCACGTGCGCCAGAAGCCAGCTCAACACTCACCTCCCCGCGACACCATCTCCTCCGCCACGCCCCGCGCCCACGCGTCCGCCTCCTGGACGCTCGCGAGTGAAGTCGCGGGAACGGGGCGGTGCCGCTCCAGGACCTTCTCGACGACGCGCGGGATACCCGGAAAATCCAGCCGTCCCGCCAGAAACGCCTGCACGGCCACCTCGTTGACGGCGTTCAGCGCCGCGGGCGAGGTCCCCCCCGCCTTCAGCGCCGAGTACGCCAGGTCGAGGCAGGGATAGCGCCTGCGGTCGACCGGAAAGAACTCCAGGGCTCCCAGAGCCGGGAGATCGGGCGCCCTCACCGGCCCGGCGAAGCGATCCGGGTAGCCGAGAGCATACTGGATCGGCCCGCGCATGTCCGGCACCCCCATCTGGCACAGAACCGCTCCGTCCACCATCTCCACCATGGAGTGGACGATGCTCTGAGGGTGCAGGACGACGTCGAGGCGGTCGGGCTCCAGGTCGAACAGCCAGCGCGCCTCGATCACCTCCAGCCCCTTGTTCATCAGCGTGGCGCTGTCGATGCTGATCTTCTTCCCCATGTCCCACACCGGATGCCGGAGCGCCTGCTCCGGGGTCACGGTCTTCAGAGACTCCAGCGGCGTCGTGCGGAACGGGCCTCCCGACGCCGTCAGGATGATCCGCGCCACCCCCTCGGTCGACCCGCCGCGCAGGCACTGGTGCACCGCCGAGTGCTCGCTGTCGACCGGCAGGAGGCTCCCGCCCGAATCGCGGACGACCTCCTGGAGGAGCGCGCCGGCCATGACCAGGCTCTCCTTGTTGGCGAGGGCGACGCACTTCCCGGCCTTCAGGGCGTGATACGTCGACGGCAGCCCGGCGGATCCCACGACCGCCGCGACGACGATCTCCGCGGCCGGGAACGACGCCGCGGCCAGGAGCCCGTCCGGCCCCGTCACGACTTCGCACCGCGCCCGGCGCGCCGCGTCCTTGAGAGCCGCCGCCCCCTCCCGGTCGTCGATGGCGGCCAGGCGGGGACGGTGCGTCTCGATCTGCTGCGCCAGGAGCGCCGCGTTCCGGCCCGCCGCGAGCGCCACCACCTCGAAGCGCTCCGGGAACCGCCCGATCAGATCGAGCGCCTGCACCCCGACCGATCCGGTCGATCCGAGGATCGAGACCGCGCGTCGGGTGGCCGGGGACATCAGTGCGCCTTCATGGCGAAGAGATAATAGTAGTAGAGGACCGGGCCGGCGTACAGGAGAGAATCCATCCGATCCAGGATTCCGCCGTGCCCCGGGACGAGGGACGCGCTGTCCTTCAGTCCGGCCCCTCGCTTGAGCATCGACTCCACCAGGTCCCCCAGGATGCCGATCGTCCCGAGCGCAAGCCCCAGGAAGAGGCAGTCGCCGACCGTCAGCCGGTTCATGAACCAGGCCCGCGCCACGAACGCCGCGATCATGGCCCCGAGGACGCCGCCGATCGCCCCTTCCACCGTCTTCTTCGGGCTGACGCGGGGCGCGAGGGGCCGTCGTCCGATCGAGCGCCCGACGCAGTAGGCGGCGGTGTCGCTGCCCCACACCACGAAGAACAGGAGGAAGACCAGGTCCGAGCCGGTCTCCTGGCCCTTCGGAAAATCGCTCATGGTGCGCAGGTCGATGAGGTACCCGAACAGCACGCCGACGAAGGTGGCCACGAAGAACGAGGTGCTGGTGTCGGCCAGGGCAGGTCCCCACTCGCCGCCGCGCCACAGGGACGCGAGAGGCAGGGCGATGAGGCCGATCGCCAGGGCGTAGCGGATGTCGACCGTGCGGAACGCAAATGAGGCCATGATCAGGAGCGCCACGATGGCCCCGATCAGGCGGTGGCATCGCTGGCCGCGCGCCGCGGCGAAACGATACAGCTCCCAAAGCGCCAGGAGCGCCCCGACCGCGATCAACCCTTCATACACCCCGGGCTTGAGCTTCTTGACGATGAGCCAGAAGACCGGCAGGAAGACCACCGCCGACAGGACGCGCTTCATGGCGGACCCGGGGACGCTCTCACGCCGCGCGTCAGGCGGTGACCTTGCCGGGCGACAGGCTGACCGGTTCCGGCTCGGCGCCGACGCGGCCGTAGCGCCGCTCCCGCTTCTGGTAGTCGACGATCGCCTGCAGGAGCTCGCGCCTCCGGAAATCGGGCCACAGGGTCTCCGTGACCCAGATCTCCGCGTAGGCGATCTGCCACAGGAGGAAGTTGCTGATGCGCAGCTCCCCGGACGTGCGGATCAGCAAATCGGGATCCGGCTGGCCGGCGGTGTACAGATAGGAGGCGAACGCCGTCTCGTCGATGCGCTC
>DATNEZ010000460.1:0-4291 GCA_035606645.1 Binatia bacterium | reverse complement strand
TGCGCGAAGTGCAGCTCGCGGTTCTCGTCCAGGAGCATCAGCGAGGCGTCGTCGGCCCGCAGGACGTCCACGGCGGCGCGCACGATCCTGCCGTACAGGTCCCCCGGGTCCAGGGTCGAGAAGATCGACCGGCTCAGCTCGTACAGCGCCAGGCGCTCGAGGAGCTCGCTTCGCTCCAGCGCCCGTCGCACGGAGAACAAGAGGTCCTTGAGGAGCAGCGGCTTCGCCAGGAAGTCGAAGACCCCGGCACGCAGGCTTTCGACCGCACTCTGGTACGACCCGTGGGCGGTCATCACGATGAGCTGAATGTCGGGGCGGATCTCGCGGATTCGGGCGATCGTCTCGATGCCGTCGATTCCCGGCATCACCAGGTCGCAGAGCGCGAGGTCGAAGCGCGCCGCCTTGACCTTCTCGATGGCCTGATGGCCGTCCTCGGCCGTCTCGACGCCATAGCCGTGCTCGCTGAGGACCGTCTTCAGGAGGTCCCGCAGCTGCACCTCGTCGTCGATGACCAGGATGTTCGCCGCGATCGGGCCCGCCAGCAGTCGGGACTCCGATGACATGCGGTGTGTGCCCTCCCCCCCGGGCGGTGCCTCTTTCAGGGCTTGGCGAGCGCGGTCGTCGGCATCAGCTTCCGCGCGTCATCGGCCTCGTGGCTCCCGGGCCAGCGTTCCACGACCTCGGCCAGGAGCGGCCGCGCGCGGTCTTCCCGCCCGCTTTTCATCAGGACCGAAGCCAGCCGCACCTTGAACTGCGGCTCGTCCGGGCGCTCGCGCGCGCCGCGCTCGAAATAGAGCGACGCCACGTTCAGATCGCCCAGCGTCTCCATCATGGACCCGAGGCCCAGGAGCGCCGGCGGATATCCCGGCCAGGCGGCCAGCGCCTCGTGATACAGCTCGAAGGCGAGCGGCACGTTGCGGGGCCCCTCCTGGTACATGCGGGCCAGGACCGCGGCCACTTCGGCGTTGCCCGGCATCGCGCGGTGCACCAGCTGCTCCACGGCGATGGCGCGATCCCAGTCACGGGCCGCCGCCAGGGACATCGCCGTCTTGTGGCAGGACATCGGATCGGCCGCCCGCGAGCAGGCCATGCAGGACTCCGGGGTCACGGTGATCGCCGCGCCCGGCACGCGCTCCGTGCCGGCCATCGGCCCCATGGCGGCCGCCGGCCGCTGCATCGCCAACGCCACGAGCGCCGTGAATACCAGGATGAACAGTGGACGCGCCATCGTTCTCACGAGACCTCCGGGTCGCGCGCGGCGCGAGGCTGCGCCGCGTCACCGCGTTACAAAGAGGAACATAGGCCCGACGCAGGAAATCGCAAGTGATTGCAATTTCGTCATCGTCGCGTAGGATCGGCTTTTCAGGAGGATGAACCGATGCGAAGGTTTTGCACGGTGGCACTCGGGTCGATGGTCCTGCTCGCCCCGCTCGCGGCCCGGCTGTCCCTTGCGGCGCCGCCCGGCCCCCGGCCCTCCGCGCCGGCCGTGCCGAGGAGCGCCGGCCCCTCCCCGGGCCCCCCCGGGGCGCATGCCCGCGCGGCCGATCTCGTCCTGCGGGGCGGCGCGGTCTACACGATGGACGCCGCGCGCTCCTGGGCCGAGTCGATCGCGATCCGCAAGGACACCATCGTCTACGCCGGCCCCGACGCGGGCATCGCGCCGTACGTGGGGCCGCGCACGCGCGTGGTGAACCTGGGCGGCCGGATGGTCCTTCCCGCCTTCCAGGACGCCCACATCCACCCGATCTCGGGGGGCATCGGCCAGCGCCAGTGCGCCCTGTACGACCAGAAGACGAAGGAGGAGTACGTCGCCACGGTCGGGGCGTACGCGAAGCAGCACCCGGACGCCGCCTGGATCCGGGGGGACGGCTGGTCCCTGGCCGCCTTCTCCCCCAGCGGCGTGCCGGACAGGAGGCTTCTCGACGCCGTCGTGTCAGACCGGCCCGTCTACCTCGAGTCGAGCGACGGCCACTCCGCCTGGGTCAACAGCAAGGCCCTGTCGATCGCCAAGATCGGCAAGGACACGCCCGACCCAGCGGGCGGCCGCATCGACCGCGATCCGAAGACCGGCGAGCCGGTCGGCGGGCTGCAGGACTCCGCCATGGGCCTGGTGAGCAGCCACGCGCCCCCCTACACCGACGCAGAGCGCCTCGAGGGGCTGCGCTACGCGGTGAAGATGCTCAACGGTCTCGGCATCACGTCGATCCAGGACGCGAGCGTCCAGGCCGACTCGCTCGAGGCGTACCGCGCCCTCGACGAGCAGGGGGGGCTGACCCTGCGCGTCGTGGCCTCGCTCTGGTGGGAGCGCGACCGTGGGGACGAGCAGATCCCCGGCTTCCTCGAGCAGCGCCGCAAGTACACCAGGGGGAACGTGCGCGCCACGACGATCAAGATCATGCAGGACGGCGTGATGGAGGTGCAGACCGCCGCGATGCTCCAGGACTACAAGGGGAAGCCGGGCGTGAAGGGCCTGACCATGGTCGAGCCCGAGGCCCTCAAGAAGTACGTCACCCGCCTCGACAAGGAAGGCTTCCAGGTGCACTTCCACGCCATCGGCGACGCCGCCATCCGCGAGTGTCTCGACGCCTGCGAAGCCGCCCGCCGCGCCAACGGCCCGCGCGACAGCCGGCACCACATCAGCCACCTCGAGATCTTCCACCCCTCCGACATCCCGCGGTTCCGCGCCCTCGGCGTGGTGGCGAACTTCCAGCCGCTGTGGGCCTACGCCGACGACTACATCGTCAAGCTGACCCTGCCGTTCCTCGAGCCGGAGCGGGCCCGCTGGCTCTATCCGATCGGGAGCCTGTACAGGAGCGGCGCCGTCATCGCCTTCGGCAGCGACTGGTCGGTCTCGTCCGCGAATCCGCTCGAGGAGCTGGAGACCGCCGTCACCCGCATGGGGGCCGGCGGGGAAACGAAGGAGCCGTTCATCCCCGAGGAGCGCATCAACCTTCCCGAGGCCCTGGCCGCGTTCACCATCAACGCCGCCTACGTCAACTTCCAGGAGGGGAAGACCGGCTCGATCGAGGCCGGCAAGCTGGCCGATCTGATCGTGCTCGATCACAATCTCTTCACTATCAAGCCCGAGGCGATCAGCGACACAAAGGTCGTCCTGACCCTGTTCGGCGGGCAGAAGGTGGCCGGCGATCTGTCGCTCGGGGGCGAAGGCAGGGCGGGCCTGGGGATGAGCCGCTAGGCGGGGGCCCAAATACAGAGGCGGGCCCCCGGGTCAGCCCCGACGCCGTCTCGCGACGCGGGGTGGATCCGAGGGCCCGCCCATCAGGAGTACGCGAGCCGAACTACGCGGCGCGGTACTTCCGCAGAACCTTCTTGAAGTTCGCTTCGGCGCGCTTGGCCTTCTTCTCGGCCTGGGCGCGTTCACGCCGGGCGCGCTTCAGACGCATCGCAAGCTTTCTCTGGGCTCTCGTTGCCATAGTGAACACCTCCTTCGCCGCAACATAATTCCGCGCCCGACGAGTGTCCAGCGCCGCAACGCGCGCGCGTGCCGCATTACAGTTTTTTCATCGGCGCTCGACGGTGCTACACTGCGCGGCATACTCAAAAGGAGGGGCCGATGCGCGTTTTCCGCGCTTCCTTTCTCGCTTGCGTCTTCGCCGCCGTCGCCGTCGCCGAGGGCTCCGCCCAGGGGGGCGGTTCGCCCTGGCCCGCGAACGTCCGGGTCAACCAGGATCACGACGGCTTTCACCAGGCGGAGACCTCGCTCGCCGTGAACCCGCGCGATCCGCTGAACATGGTCGCGGTCTTCTGGGAGGTGATCTCCTACGACCCGCAGAACCTGTCGAACCGCGAGAAACGCCTCAACTGGGCCTGGACCCGGGACGGCGGCCTGACCTGGCAGAGCCGGCGCCTGGAGAACGGCGTCTACAGCAGCGACCCTTCGGTCGTCGCCGACCGCCAGGGGAACTTCTACGTCGAGACGATCCTCGCCCCGGGGTTCCCGAACATCGACGTCGAGCATGCGAGCCTCGCGATCCTCAAATCCACGGATGGCGGGGAGACGTTCGCCCAGACCGCCGAGGTGGGGCTCGGCCACTTCATGGACAAGCCGTACATCGCGATCGATCCGGATACCGATGCGATCTACCTGGCCTGGAGCGATTTCGGACTGAAGCTCAACGACGTCTGGATCTACTTCGCCGCAAGCACCGACCACGGGGCGACGTTCTCGACACCACGCAAGATTTCCAACACAGGGAGTCTCGGATCCTTTGCAACCCCGGCGGTCGGCACGAACGGCGAGATCTACGTCATCTGGTCCGGGTGGAAGATT
>DATNEZ010000446.1:0-4105 GCA_035606645.1 Binatia bacterium | reverse complement strand
TGATCATCTACATGATGGACGTCTCGGGATCGATGGGCGAGGAGCAGAAGGAGATCGTGCGCATCGAGTCGTTCTGGATCGACACCTGGCTGCGGCACCACTACAAGGGGGTAGAGATCCGCTACATCATCCACGATGCCGAGGCGCGCGAGGTGGACCGCGACACCTTCTACCACACGCGCGAGTCGGGGGGCACCGTGATCTCGGCGGCGTACAAGCTGTGCGCCCGCATCATGGAGATGGACTATCCCGCCGAGGAGTGGAACATCTACTGCCTGCACTTCTCCGACGGCGACAACTGGTCGCAGGGCGACACGGAGGAGTGCATCACCCTCCTCAAGGCCCAGGTCCTGCCGCGCGTCAACCTGTTCTGCTACGGGCAGGTCGAGAGCCCCTACGGCACCGGGCAGTTCCTGGTGGACCTCAAGGAAGGGTGCGCCGACGACGAGCGCATCGCCCTCTCGAAGATCGAGAACAAGGAAGGCATCTACCAGTCCATCAAGGATTTCCTGGGACGGGGGCGCTGACCGTGGCCAACCTGCCGAAGGATCTGCACGCGCTGCAGGAAGAGATCCAGGGGCACGCGCGGGACTTCGGCCTCGACTTCTTCCCGGTGATCTTCGAGCTCCTGGACTACCGGGGCCTCAACCAGGTCGCCGCCTTCGGAGGGTTCCCGACGCGCTACCCGCACTGGCGCTTCGGCATGGAGTACGAATACCTCCAGAAGTCCTATTCCTACGGCCTGTCGAAGATCTACGAGATGGTCATCAACAACGATCCCTGCTACGCGTACCTTCTCGAGTGCAACCAGATCGTCGATCAGAAGCTGGTCATGGCGCACGTCTACGCCCACTGCGATTTCTTCAAGAACAACCAGGCGTTCTCGAAGACCAACCGGAAAATGATGGACGTCATGGCCAACCACGCGACGCGCATCCGGCGCTACATGGACGCGCACGGCGTCGAGGCGGTCGAGAACTTCGTGGACGGCTGCCTGTCGCTCGAGAACCTGATCGACCCCCACTCCCCCTTCATCGTGCGGGAGCGCGCGCGGGAGCGCGGGGGGAGCGGGGCCGAGGAGCCGAAGCCCGAGGTCCGCCGCATGAAGAGCAAGTCGTACATGAACGACTTCGTCAATCCCCCGGAGTTCATCGAGGCGCACAAGAAGAAGCTCGAGGAGGAGGCCCGGCGCAAGAAGCGCTTCCCCGAGGCCCCGCAGCGCGACGTCCTGAAGTTCCTGATCGATCACTCGCCGCTGGAGAACTGGCAGAGGGACATCCTGTCGATCGTCCGGGAGGAGGCGTACTACTACGCGCCGCAGGCGCAGACGAAGATCATGAACGAGGGCTGGGCGACCTACTGGCACTCCAAGCTGATGACCGAGAAGGTGCTGACCGACTCCGAGATCATCGATTACGCCGACCACCACTCGGGCACCCTGGGCGGGCGGAGCGGCCGGCTGAACCCCTACAAGCTGGGCGTCGAGCTGTACCGCAACATCGAGGAGCGCTGGAACAAGGGACGTTTCGGCAAGGAATTCGACGATTGCGAGGACCTGGTCGAGCGGGCCCGCTGGGACCGCAAGACGGGGCTCGGGCGGGAGAAGATCTTCGAGGTCCGCCGGCACTGCACCGACGTGACCTTCATCGACAACTACCTGACCGAGGACTTCTGCCGCGAGCACAAGATGTTCATCTACGACTTCAATCCCAAGACCGGCATGTACCAGATCAGCGACCGCGACTTCAAGAAGGTCAAGCAGCGCCTGCTCTTCCAGCTCACGAACTTCGGCCAGCCGTTCATCTTCGTGCTGGACGGCAACTTCCGGAACAAGGGGGAGCTCCTGCTGCAGCACAAGTTCGAGGGGGCGGAGCTCAAGCACGACTATGCCCGGGACACCCTGCGGAACATCCAGCGGATCTGGGGCCGCCCCGTCAACCTGGACACCCTGGTGGACGAGAAGCCCCGCCGGATCAGCTTCGACGGCGAGGAGTTCGAGGAGAAGGACATCACGGACAAGGTGGCATGATGAACACGACGACGGACACTTCGGGCGCGACGCCCGCACCATCGGCCTCGGCGAAGCCGGGCGACGCGCGCGAAGCGCGGCAGTCGATCTGGGCCTTCGCCGGCGGCAAGGGCGGCGTCGGCCGCTCCCTGCTGGCCGCGAATCTCGGCATCCAGCTGGCGCGCGCCGGCCGGCGCGTGGTCCTGATCGACCTCGACCTGCAGGGCTGCAGTCTGCCGGCCTTCCTCGGATACCAGCGGCTGCCCCGGACGCTGTCCGATCTCGCCTCGGGAAAGGCGGCGCTTCTCTCGGAGCTGGCGTGCGAGACGACCACCGCGCAGCTGCGGATCATCGGGGGCCTCCAGCGCAGCGATCTGCGCGACGACGCGGTCGCGTTCGTGCGGCAGGTGGCCGGCCAGTTCAGCACGCTGGCCGCCGATCACATCCTGATCGACTGCGGCTCCGGCCGCTGGCCCGCCTCGGTCGCCGCGTTCGCCGAGGCGACGATCGGCATCCTGGTCACGACGCCCGAGCCGGTCGCGCTCGAGTCGGCCTACCTCTTCACCGAATCGTACCTGCGCTGGTGCGTGGTCCGCGCCGTCACGGGCGAGAAGATGTCCGCCATCGAGGCCCGGCTCAAGGAGTCGGGAGTCGATCCGGGCGGCCTCAGCTTCCGGAGCTTCATGACCCGTCTCGAGGGGATCGATTCCGCCGCGCGCGCGGCGATCGCCGCCGTGGTCCGGCGGACGCGCCTCGAGCTGCTGCTGAACCAGGTCCGGACGGAGGCGGACGAGGAGGCGGCGGCCTGCCTGGCCAGCGGCTTCCGGAAGTGCTTCGGGGTCAACCTGTCGACCGCCGGCATCATCGAGCACGACCTGTCGGTCCTGCAGGCGGTGCAGAAGCGCCGGCCGCTCTCGCAGCAGTACCCGAACGCCGCCTCCACCAAGGAGATCTCGCGCGCCGCGTCCCGCCTGCTGTCCGTGGGCGTGGGCCCTCTGCGCGACCCGGACGAGGAGTGGGAAGACCTCGAGGCCCTCGATCACTACCGTGTCCTGGAGGTCGTTCCCAAGGCTTCTCCCAAGGAAGTGCAGTCCGCGTACCAGCTGCTGAAGAAGACGTACGACCCGGACACGACCTGCCTGTCCTCCCTCATGGACGCACCGGGCCTGCGCGATCTGCAGGCCCGCATCGAGGCCGCCTACCGGACGCTCATCTTCCTCGAGAGCCGCTCCGACTACGACCGGCGTCTCCTGGGCTCGGGAGCCCTGCGGGAGGACCAGGTGCGCGGCCTGCACGCCGCCTCCGGCGCCCCCGGGCAGCCGCCCGCGGCGCTCGAGCTGGCGGGCGGCCACTCGGTCGCAACACCCGCCGGGGACACACCCGCGGCCCCGACCGCGCAGGCCGCAGCACCGGACGGCTCCGAGCCCGCGTCCGGGCCGGATCCCGCCGGGACCGAGCCGACCGCGGTCCCCTCCCCCGACACGCCGGGCCCGGAGGCCTCCGGCCGGGGCGAGCCCCAGGAGACGGTGTCCCTGCCGACTCCCGGGAGCGGCGCCGAGCTGCGCGAGACGAGGCAGCGCCTGAACCTGGCGGTCGAGACCATCGCCGAGAAGACCAAGATCCGGCGCGCCTACCTGCAGGCCATCGAGGAGGAGCGCTTCGGCGACCTCCCCGCCGCCGTCTTCGTGCGCGGCTTCCTGCGCGAGTACGCGCGCTGCCTCGGCCTGCCGGGCGACGAGGTCACCGGCCTCTACATGAAGCGCCACCGGGACTGGCAGGAATCCCGCGGCCAGTCCACCGATCCCGCCCCACCCTGGTCGCACAACTAGGAGCCTGTCCGGGCATTGGGCCGGACCGTGCCGTCCGCGCCGCCGATCCTGGTGATAGAATTCCATTCTTTTGCCGGGAGATGCATGGATCCGATCATCGGCCGCGAAGAGGACCTGCACGGCTATTTCGACAGCGGGTCCAAACCCCGTGAGCGCTGGGGGATCGGCCTGGAGTACGAGCGGGCCGGCGTGTTCAGGGACAACGGGCGCGCGGTGCCGTTCGAGGGGCCGGCCTCCGTGGAGACCCTGCTCGCGAACCTGTCGCGCA
>DATNEZ010000435.1:0-10886 GCA_035606645.1 Binatia bacterium | reverse complement strand
CGATCCCGGCACCGGCCTCGACTCCATCTACACGCACGATCCGGTCGTCATCTCGGAGCGCGGGGCGATTCTCTGCAGCATGGGGAAGACGGCGCGGCGCGGCGAGCCGGAGGCGGCCGGCCGTTTCTTCGCGGCGTCCGGCATCCCGATCGCCGGGCGGATCGAGGGGGGCGGGCGGCTGGAGGGAGGCGACGTCGTCTTCCTGGACGCGCGCACCGTCGCGGTCGGCGAGGGGTATCGCACGAACGCCGAGGGGATCAGGCAGCTCCGGCTGATCCTGGGGGACGCCGTCGACGAGGTCGTCGCCGTCCCTCTGCCGCACTGGAACGGGCCGGACGACGTGCTGCACTTGATGTCGCTCGTGAGCCCGGTCGACCGCGATCTGCTGCTCGTCCGCTCGCGTCTCCTCCCGGCGCCGTTCAGGCAGTGGCTCGTGGAACGCGGCTTCCGCCTGCTCGAGGTGCCGGACGCGGAGTTCGACACGATGGGATGCAACGTCCTGGCCGTCGAGCCCCGGCGCTGCGTCCTGCTCGAGGGGAATCCGGAGACGACCCGCCTCCTGCGCGAAGCCGGCTGCGACGTGCGGACCTACGAGGGGAGCGAGATCTCCGCCAAGGGGTGCGGCGGCCCGACCTGCCTGACTCGTCCGCTCCTGCGCGCCTCGGACTGAAACGCGGCTAGCGCAGCTGCTTCGACTTCCAGTCCTTGAGGATCTGCTGCGCGGCGTTGAAGCCGGGGGCGCCGGTGACGCCGCCGCCTGGGTGGACCCCCGCGCCGCAGAGGTAGAGGCCACGGACAGGAGTCCGGTACCTGGCCCAGCCGGGGACCGGGCGCCCCAGGAAGAGCTGGCCGAGGTTCAGGTCGCCGTGGAAGATGTTTCCCTCGGTCAGGCCGAAGCGCGACTCGAGATCGACCGGCGACAGGATGTCGCGGGCCAGGACCGAGGCCCTGAAGCCGGGGGCGACCTCCTCGATCGTCGAGGTGACGCGGTCGGCGAGTCTCTCGCGCTCGGTCGTCCAGTCCCCTTCCGCCAGGCGATACGGCGCGTACTGCACGAACGCCGTCAGGACGGCGCGTCCCGGCGGCGCCAGGGTCGGGTCGATGTGGGTCGGGACGACGCAGTCGACGTACGGCTCGGTCGAGGCCCGGCCGTGCTTGCATTCGTCCCAGGCGCGCTCGTGGTACTCGAGCCCGTGGCAGACGGTGAAGTCGGACTTGTCCGCCGGCGAGAGGGTCCGGTCCTTCGGCCACTGCGTCAGGACCGGGGGGGCGGACAGCGCGAAATTGATCTTGGCGCACGGCCCGGCCATCTTGATCCGCGCGATGTCCTCGCGGAACCGTCCCTCGAGGTGGCCCGGCTCGAGGAGCCGGAGGAAGGTCCGCTTCGGGTCGGCGTTGCTCGCCACGACCCGCGCCCGGATCTCCTCGCCGGTCGCCAGCGCGACGCCGGCGGCCCGCCCCTTCTCCACCAGGATGCGCGACACCTCGGCGGAGGTGCGGATGACCGCCCCGAACGATCGAGCCGCGGAGGCCAGCGCCTCGCTGATCGTCCCCATGCCGCCGTGCACGTGTCCCATGTACCCCTGCGACAGCTCGTCCCCGCCCGACAGGCTGTGGAACATGAGGCCGGAGGCGGAGCAGGGGGTCATCGGCCCGTTGTGCGCCCCCAGGACGTTCGAGGAGCCGATCAGGTTCTTCACCTCGGGCGACTCGAAGCGCCCGTCCAGGAGGTCCATGACGCTGGCGGTCAGGAACTGCACCAGCCGTCCGGCGTCCTCGTCGTCGAGCTTTCGCAGGCGCAGGCCGAGGCGCGCCAGGTCGCGGAGCGACGCGAGCCCGCCGTCGAGCGCGGGGGGCGGCTCCATGAAGAACGGCTCGAGGTAGGCCGCCAGCCGCTTGATCTCGGCGTCGAACTGCAGGAAGGCGCGGGCGTCCTTCGGCGAGAAGGCCTCGATGCCGGCGGCGGTGCGCCGCGGGTCCTGGTGCATGAAGAGCGGGCGGCCGGTGCGGCTCGGCACGAACAGGATCGGATCGCACGGCGTCATCCGCAGGCCGTACTTCGACAGCCCCAGGTCGCGGATGACCTCGGGGCGCATCATGCTGGCGATGTAGGCGGCGGTCGAGGCGCGGAAGCCGGGGGCGATCTCCTCGGTGACGCACGCCCCGCCCACGATGCCGCGCCTCTCGAGGACCGTGACCCGAAGCCCGGCGCGCGCCAGGAAGCCGGCGGCCACCAGGCCGTTGTGCCCGCCGCCGATGATGACGGCGTCCGTGGCGCTCATGCCATGACCGGGTCGTCTTGGTACTTCGATCGCAGGAGCTCCCCCTTCGCGAAGCGCTCGAACCCCAGGGGGGCGATGTCGATGCTCGTCCTGCCGTCGAGGATCATCTCGGCGATCAGCCGCCCGGTGACCGGCGCCTCCTTGAAGCCGTGGCCGGAGAAGCCGTAGCACAGGATCATCCCCTCGACACCGGGCGCCGGCCCCATGATCGGATGGAAGTCGGGGGTCCCCTCGAGCAGGCCGGCCCAGCCGCCGCGCGGCGTGCCGCTCGCCAGGCGGGGCATGGCCCGGGCCAGGCGCACCGAGACCTCCTCGATGTAGCGGTCGGAGGGGCGGGTCGGGTAGCCGTCGGCGTCCAGCTCCCCCTTGAAATACGAGCTCCCCTCGGCCACCACGGTGTGGCCGGTCCCCTCGGGGCGGAAGGACAGCCCGTTCACGAAGTCGTACACGCTCGGCGTGTCGATCGGGTAGGTGTCGGGCGCCTGCACCCGGATGACCGCCTCCTCGATCAGCTCGAGCTTCAGCGGCAGATCGAGACCGACCATCCGGCCGATCCGGTCGGCCCAGGGGCCCGCGGCGTTCACGACCGTGCGCGTGGCGATCATCCCCTTCGGCGTCTCGACCCCGACGACCCGGCCGTTGTCGAGCTGGATGCCGGTGGCGGGCGTCGCCTGCAGGATGGCGGCCCCCTGCGCGCGGGCCCGGTCGGCGAAGGCGACGGTCGAGCCGTAGCCGTCCCCGTAGCCGGCGTTCTCCTCGAAGCCGAAGGCGACCGCCCCGTCGGTGTTCAGGCCGGGGACGCGCTCGCGGGCCTCGCGCGCGTCGATCAGGCGGGTCGGCACGCCGTGCTTCCGGCCGAGGGCGATGTTGTGCTCGAGCGCCTCCCGGTCCTTGGCGGTCACCATGTAGACGAGGCCGCACTGCACCCAGCCGGAGTGCCCGCCGACGACCTGGTCGAAGGTCGAGAAGAAGTCGCGCCCCTGCCGGGCGATCTCGGTCACCAGGGAGGTCGAGTAGTGCTGCCGGATCATGCCGCCGGTGCGGCCGCTGCAGCCGGAGGCCAGCGTGTCCTTCTCGAGGACGACGACGTTCTTCTGGCCGCGCAGCGTCAGGTGGTAGGCGATCGACGCCCCCTGGATGCCGCCGCCGATGATCACCACGTCCGCGGTGCGTGACATAGAGGGAAACGATAGCACGGCGTTTCGCCATGCCGTTCAGGGTTTCAGGATGTGGCCTTCGGATCGGGCGACGCACGCCGCGACCGTGACGTCTCCGGTGACGTTCAGCACGGTGCGGCACATGTCGAGCAGGCGGTCGATCCCGACGATGATGCCGATCCCCTCGTACGGGACGCCGATGGTGACCAGGAGGGCGGTGACCAGGGGGAGCGACCCTCCGGGCACGCCGGCGGTGCCGATTCCCGAGAGGATCGACAGGAGCACTACGGTGATCTGCCCGCCCAGCGTCAGCGTCACGCCGAAGAACTGCGCCAGGAACAGGACAGTGATCCCCTCGTACAGCGCGGTGCCGTTCTGGTTGAGGGTCGAGCCGAGCGTCAGGACGAAGCCGCCGATCGGTCGCGGGATGCCGAGCTCGGTCTCCGACACGCGCAGCGTCACCGGCAGGGTGGCGTTGCTCGAGGAGGTCGAGAAGGCGGTCAGCATCACTTCTCGGATGCGGGTGAAGAACAGCCAGGGCGAGTAGCGGGCGTAGTACTTCACCAGCAGGGAGTAGGTCACGAACTGGTGGATCGCCAGGCCCAGGATGACGGTGACGACGTACCAGGCCAGCGCGATGAGGACCTTCAGACCGGCGGTGGCCGTGACGCTGAACAGGAGCGCCGCCACGCCGATCGGGGCCAGCCGCATCGCCAGCCCGATCACCTTGAGGACGACCTCGTAGACCGCCTGCAGCCAGAGCAGCAAGGGCTCGACCGTCCTCCTGTCGACCAGGGTGAGGGCGACGCCGATCACCAGCGCGAACACCATCACGGCGATCATCTCTCCGTCCATGGCGCCGACCATCGCCTTCACGGGGTTCTCGGGAATGAGGTCGAGGAGGATCCTCAGCCCGGTCTTGGGAGGCGGCGGGGCCTTTACGGCGGAGGCGTTTGCCCTCATGGCCTGGAGGAGCTTGTCGCGCGTGCTGTCGGGCAGCCCGGCGCCGGGCCGGATGACGTTCGCCAGGGTGACCCCGATGATCACCGAGAGGCTGCTCAGGGCCAGGGTGAAGAACAGCGTCCGCAGCCCGACGCGGCCGAGATGCCGCGGATCGCCGAGCTCGGCGACCCCCAGGATGATCGCCGCCAGGACCAGGGGAATGACCACCATGAATATGAGACGCAGGAAGATCTGGCCGACCGGCTGCGACACGTTGGTCACGAACCCGATCAACCGGGGGCTGTCCCCCATCGCCCGGTTGGCGATCAGGCCGAGAACCGCGCCGATGAACATGCCGAGGAAGATCCGGAAGTGCAGCGGCAGGCGGCGCCGTTGCAGGGGCGCGCGGGGGGGAGCGGGGGTTTCGGACACGCGGACCTCCGGGCGCCGGCCGGCGCGAGGCCACCCGGAACCGGCGGGGACCGCGGGGCGCGACGGGCGCCGGATGGTAGCACGCGCGTGCTATAATCGCGCCCCTTCGGGCAGGCAGATTCCTCCGGGGCATCGCGTGAAGCCGCTTCCTCCGATCGACGATTCCACTTTGAATCCCAGGCGCTGGCCCGGCCGATCGCCGGGACGGTCCCGCGGGTGCGCGGCCCCCGGGGTGCTTCCGCAAGGAAGCACCTCTTTTTTTATGTCCGGACGGCTGTACTCGGACAGGCTCCTGGGGTGCGCCCCATGATGGACGATCTGCGCCGGCTCGTCCGGCTCCAGGAGATCATGAGCGCTGTCGAGGGGCTGCAGGAGAAGATCGCCGCCATCCCCGCGGAGGTCGCGCGCCTGGAGAAGGACCTGATCGCCGCCCAGAAGGACGTCGAGGGGGAGACCTCCCGCGTGCAGGAGCTGAACAAGGACCGGCGCCGCCTCGAGATGGAGCTGATGGGGGTCGAGACGAAGATCACCAAGTACCAGGGGCAGCTTTCGGACGTGAAGACCAACAAGGAGTACCAGGCGGTGCTGCACGAGATCGAGGCCTGCAAGTCGGAGCGCGCCGGCCTGGACGAGAAGATCCTGGTGGAGATGGAGGAGAGCGAGAAGCGCAACGTCGCGGTGCGCGCCCTGGGCGAGAAGCTGGAGCGCCGGCGGCGCGAGACGGCCGACGGCAAGGCGAGGCTGGACGCCGAGACCCGCGATCTCGAGGCCCGGATCGCCGGCCTGGCGGGGGAGCGCCGCCAGATGGAGGGGACCATCGCGCCGTCGGTCCTGGAGCCGTTCCTGAAAGTCGCGAAGCAGCGCAAGGGGCTCGCCCTGGTCGCGGTGCAGGACGAGCGCTGCGGCGGCTGCCACGTGCGCGTCATGCCGAAGCTGATCCAGATGGTGCGCCGGGCGACCGGCCTCATCGCCTGCGACTCCTGCAAGCGCTTCCTGTACGTTCCGGACGACTGGGCCCGCTCCGACGCGGCCGCCGCTTCGGAGAACACCTCCTCGTGACGCAGCCGTCATGACGCCGCGCCCGGCCCGGCGCCGGCCGAAGCCCGCGCCGGCCGTCCTCGTCGCCCACATCGACGGCGGGGCGCGCGGCAACCCCGGGCCGGCAGGCTACGGAGTCAGCATCGAGGACGGGGACGGCCATCCCGTGGCGGATCTCTACGGCTACCTCGGCGTCGCCACCAACAACACGGCGGAGTACGCCGCGCTCCTGGCCCTCCTCGAGTACGCCGTGGCCGCCGGCGCCCCGTCGCTGCGCATCCTGTCCGACTCGGAGCTCCTGGTGCGGCAGATCAAGGGGGAGTACCGCGTGAAGCACCCGAGCCTCCAGGTCCTGCACGCCGCCGCCCGGCGCCTGATGAGCGGCCTGCCGTCGGTCGTCGTCGAGCACGTCCGCCGCGAGCAGAACCGCGCCGCCGACGCGCTCGCCAACCGCGCCATGGACCTGCAGGAAAGCTCCGGCCCCATTCCCGCGGTCCTGCGCGATCTCCCGCCGCTCCAATTTCAGCCTCGTCTCCCCTGAGGTGTGGCGAGCCCGGCGCCCTGCTTCCGCCGGCCCGGCGCAAGCAGGGCGCCGGGCTCGCCACACCGCATGCGGGAAGCTGAATTGGGCGACGCCAATTTGACAGGTGCCACGTCCTCACTATATTTGTTGCCTATGGAAGATGGGCCGCCTGCGGCGGCGGGATCGATCGCGAGAAACCTGGCGGCGATACGCGGACGGATCGAGGCGGCGGCCCACCGCGCCGATCGGGATCCCGGCTCGATCGTCCTGGTGGGCGTCAGCAAGACGGTGGAGGCGGAGCGGATCATGGAAGCGGTCGCGGCGGGGCTCCGGGATCTCGGCGAGAACCGGGTGCAGGAGGCGCGCGACAAGGCGCCGCGGCTCCCCGGCAGCGTGCGCTGGCATCTCGTCGGGCATCTGCAGACCAACAAGGTGAACCATGCGGCGCGAGCGTTCGAGATGATCCACTCCATCGACTCGATCGAGCTGCTCTCCCGCCTCGACCAGGCGGCCGGCCGGGAGGGGCGCGTGATCGAAGGCCTGGCCCAGGTCGACCTGGCGGGGGAGGCGACCAAGTTCGGAATCCCGGAGGACGGCCTCGACGCCCTGCTCGAGAGGGCGGAGGGCTGCGCCTCCGTGAAGCTCAGGGGCCTCATGATCCTGCCGCCGTACGACCCGGATCCCGGGAAGAGCCGCCCGCACTTCCGCCGCCTGCGCGGGATCCTGGAGGAGTCGCGCCGGCGCCATCCCCGGCTCGAACTCAATGAGCTGTCGATGGGCATGACCGAGGACTTCGAAGTGGCCATCGAGGAGGGGGCGACGCTGGTGCGCGTCGGCCGCGCCCTGTTCGGAGAGCGCCGCGCCGCCGCGGCAGAAGGAGGGAGAGCATGAAGATCACCCCGATCGACATCAGCAGCCACCGTTTCGCCAAGCGCATGCGCGGCCTCGACCCCGAGGAGGTCCGCTCCTTCCTGAACCTGGTGGCGGGGGAGTTCGAGCGGCTGGTCATCGAGAACAACGCGCTGAAGGAGGAGCTGGCGCAGGTCAAGTCGGGAATGGCCGACTTCAAGGAGCGCGAGAAGATCCTGAAGGAGACCCTCCTGACCGCCCAGAAGCTGTCGCAGGACATGAAGGAGGAGGGGCGGAAGGAGGCCCAGCTCGTCATCAAGGAGGCGGAGATCAAGGGAGGGCAGCTCCTCGACCAGGCGGCGCGCAAGGCGGGGCAGATCGAGGGGATGATCCAGAACCTGAGGGTCGAGCGCGACGCCTTCGAGCAGCGCGTCCGCTCGGCGGTCGAGCAGCACCTGAGGCTGCTCGACATGCACAAGAAGGAAGAGGAGATCGAGGACCGGTTGCGCTTCATGAAGAAGCCGTCCGCCGGGGAAAAGATCTGATCGACGCCGACCTGGCGATCGTCGACGCCGCCGAGCTGGTGACCGTGGCGGGGGGCGCGCCGCGGCGCGGCGCGGCCCAGGGGGACCTCGGGATCCTCGAGCGCGGCTGCCTGGCGGCCAAGGACGGCCTGATCGTCTTCGTCGGCGACGAGCGCGACTACCGCCGGCAGGTCCGCCTCGAGCGCAAGGGCGTCGAGATCGACGCCACCGGCCGCACCGTCCTGCCCGGCTTCGTCGACCCCCACACCCACCTGCCGTTCGCCGGCAGCCGCGAGCGCGAGTTCGAGGAGCGCCTGAAGGGCGCGTCCTACGAGGCGATCGCCGCCCGCGGCGGCGGCATCCTGTCCACGGTCGAGGCGACCCGGAAGGCCTCCCTCGACGCCCTGATCGAGCTGGGGAAGGGGCGCCTGAACCGCATGCTCCTGCACGGCACGACGACCGCCGAGGCGAAGAGCGGCTACGGGCTGACGCTCGACGACGAGCTCAAGCAGCTGCGCGCGGTGCGGGCGCTCGACGCCATCCATCCGGTCGACCTGGTGCCGACCTTCCTGGGGGCGCACGCCGTCCCTCCGGAGAGGCGCCTCGAGCGGGAGGCGTACGTGCGCGAGATCGCCGAGCGGATGATCCCCGAAGTGGCCCGGGAGGGCCTGGCCCGGTTCTGCGACGTGTTCGTGGACGACATCGCCTTCACCCCCGCGGAGGCGGAGCAGGTCCTGACGGCGGCGGCGACGCACGGTCTCGGGCTGAGGCTGCACGCCGACCAGCTGCGCGACGGCGGCGGCGCGGCCCTGGCGGCCCGGCTGGGGGCGGCCTCGGCGGACCACCTGGAGCACGCGGGGGCCGAGGGGATCCGCGCCCTGGCCGGCTCGGGCACCGATGCCGTCCTTCTGCCGGGGGCGGCGTTCTTCATGGGCCGCGGCGCGCCGGGGCTCGGGAGGCGCCTGGTGGACGCCCTCGTGCCGGTGGCCCTGGCGACCGATTTCAACCCCGGGACCTGCCCGACCGAGTCGATGTCCGCCATCCTTCCCCTGGCCTGCGTGGACGACGGGCTGTCGCCGGCGGAGGCGATCGTGGCCGCGACGCTGAACGCGGCGCACTCCCTCGGCCTGGCCTCCCGGATCGGCAGCCTCGAGCCCGGGAAGGAGGCGGACGTCCAGGTGCTCGACGTTCCAAACCACCTGCACCTGGTCTACCATTTCGGGGTCAACCACTGCCGCACCGTGGTCAAGCGCGGGCGCGTGGTGGTGGACCAGGGCGCCCTCGCCGGGATCGGGCCGGGTACTCCCGGCAATGGCGCGCCGGACAAGGCTTCCAGCGGTTTCTGACCTTGACACCCCGGTGACAGGATCGTAGATTTCCATGCCAGGGTTCGGCCGCGCTCTCAGGCGATTCATCGACAGGCTGGCGCGGCGGCTCCGAGGCGAAGAGCGCGCCCGCGCCGCGAGGACACGAGACATGCTGACCGGATTGACCGTCGAGGAGTTCACGGAAGCCCTGGCCGCGTCCACCCCGACACCGGGCGGTGGGAGCGCGTCGGCCCAGGCGGGGGCCATGGCGGCGTCCCTGATCCGCATGATGTGCGACCTCACCCTGGGCCGCGAGGCCTACCGGGCCCACGAGGAGGCCGTCCAGGGAATCCGGGGCCGGGCCGAGAGCCTGCGCAAGGACCTGCTGGCCCTGGTGGACCGCGACGCGCAGGCCTACGACAGCGTGATCCAGGCGCTCAGGCTTCCGAAGGGGACGCCGTCGGAGAAGAGCGAGCGGAGCGCGGCGCTCGGACGGGCCAACCTCTTCGCCATCGAGACGCCGATGGCGATCGCCGATGCCTGCGCCGTCCTGATGGGGCTGGCGGGGGAGCTGGCGCTCAAGGGAAACGCCAACGCGGTGAGCGACGTCGGGGCGGCGGCTCTTCTGGCCTACGCCGGCCTGCGCGGGGCGATCCTCAGCGTCCGAATCAACCTCAAGGGCGTGAAGGACGAGGCCCAGGCCGCCCGGATCCGCGATCGGGTGAGACGGCTCGAGATCGACTCCGAGAAGCTGCGCGAGGAGGCCCTCGCGACGGTCTACGTGCGCACGAACGGGGGCTGATCGGGGCCCTTTTCGGCATTGGCGATACGACAAACTCGCATATAAACCGCCAAGAAATCATCGCTCCGCGGGCATTTATTGAATTGCTGTAAAAACAATTCACATAATGAAACCGGCGTTTCTCCGCCAAGAATCAAGTTGACAAGCCTGCCGTACCACCGTACAGATAGGCCACTCATATCTGGGGCTCCGCACCTGCGGGCTTGTTCCGCCGGTTTCGGAAGCGTCAGGGATGCAAGGATCGGGTGACGAGTCTTCGAGGGTTTCCAAGGATTCAAAAGTCTTTGCCGATGAACAGGCGCCTACCGCTCCTGCCAGGCGCCTCTTCCCATTTCGGGAGGTCATGATGAGCCGAAGTGCCTATTTCAGGTCGCTCCGTGGCGCGCTGGTCGCGGGCTTGGTGCTTTCCCTGCTGCTGGTCGCGCCGGCCGCATTCAACTGGGCGGACCGTGGCGGTCGCCACGGTCTGGCGCAGGTCGAGAACCCCCAGGCCCTGCAGGACGAGAGGAGCGTTCAGAGATGGTACCGCAATCATCCCGGCCTGCCCGGGACGGATCGCCCGGAAGGGCTGACGCCGTTCGGCAAGGGGTTCAGGCCGGTTGAGGCGCGCGACGCGCGCGGGCTGATCTCGACGAACATCGGCCACGTCAATCTGAAGAAGAACGATGCCCTGGATCGGGTCCCGGCGGAGTTCCGGGCGTCCGGGCCGGGGGTCAAGAGCAACGGCAAGGGGAGCGGGCAGGAAGGGATCAATATCATTCAAGTCCGTGAGGCGGACCTGAAGAGCCTGGGGTACGACCGGATCGCGCAGGAGGTCGGTGAGATCGGCCGCATCCTCGGAGTGGTGCCGGACCGCGGCCTCCTGGTGAAGGTGCACGGGAAGGACCTGGACCGGCTGGCGGGGCTGTCGTACGTGGAGGCGATGGGGCCGTACCAGCCGGCGTACAAGATCGACCCGCTGATCGGCGAGACGCGCTTCATCCAGAAGGCGCGGGCGCTGGACAAGAACCTGGACCTGCAAGTGGCGCTG
>DATNEZ010000434.1:0-13599 GCA_035606645.1 Binatia bacterium | reverse complement strand
CCGCCGTCTCGGCCGCCTTCTTCAGCTCGTCCATCACCTTCTTGCGGCCGGGGAGGATCTCGTACGTCGGCTTGAAGTCCTTCTTCTCGTCGACGCCCAGGGTCTTCTTCGGCAGATCGCGCACGTGCCCCATCGAGGCCTTGACGACGAAATTCCTGCCGAGGAACTTGTTGATCGTTTTCGCCTTGGCCGGCGACTCGACGATGACCAGCGACTTCTTCACTCTCTCTCCTTCGCCCCCGCGCATCGTGCCAGCCCGGGTGCTCTATCTTTTGAAAATAGTGGCTGTCGTCATAATTTGCAAGCGGTCGCCTGAAACCGGCGGCCCGGGAGCTGCCTGACCAGCCCCTTCAGCTCCAGCTCGAGCAGCGTCGCGAGGAGCGCTCCCGGCGCCATCGCGCACGCCTCGCCGAGCCTCTCGATGCCGATGCCGCGCGTCTTCGGGACCTTCTCGAGGACGCGCCGCTCGTCGGGCGGAAGGCCCGCCGCCGCGCCTCTGCCGGCCGACGTCCCGATTCCGCCGGGCGGCTCCGTCCCGCCGGGTCCGAGACCTGGAAGCGCCGCCTGCGGCGAGCGCCTCCGGGCGATCGACCCGGCCGCCTCGACGATCTGCGGGGCCAGGTCCTCGAGCACGTCGGCCGCGCCGCGGCACAGGAGCGCGCCGGACCTCAGCAGATCGTTCGTCCCGAGCGCGTTCGGCTCGTCCACGGAGCCGGGGACGGCGTACACCGCCCGCCCTTCGTCGGCCGCCAGATCGGCGGTGATGAGCGATCCGCTTCCCTGCGCCGCTTCCACCACCACCGTCGCCCAGGTCAGGGACGCGATGATCCGGTTGCGCTCCGGGAAGTTCCGCTGCAACGGCGCCCACCCGAAGGGAAACTCGGTGACCACGGCGCCGCGCGCCGCGATCGACTCCGCCAGCGCGCGGTGCTCGACCGGGTAGATGCGATCGAGCCCCGATCCCAGCACGGCGATCGTCCGGCCCCCTCCGTCCAGGGCCCCCCGGTGCGAGGCGGCGTCGATGCCGCGCGCCAGGCCGCTCACGACGGTGAACCCGGCCGCCGCGAGCCCGCGCCCCAGATCGCCCGCGACCTGGAGCCCGAGGGGCGTCGCGCGGCGCGATCCGACCACCGCGACGGCCAGCACGTCCTCCGGCCGCAGGTCGCCCCACACATAAAGGACAAGCGGCGGATCCGACGAGGCGCGCAAGAGTGGCGGATAGCTCTCGTCCTGCAGGGTCAGGACGGACGCGCCTTGCCTTCTGGCTCGATCCAGCTCCTCGCGGGCGTCCTCTTCCCATGTGTCCGGCAGCCCGGAAGGCAGGGCGTCCAGGATCGAGGAAGGGCCGTCCGTGACCCCGCGTCCGGCGCGGCCGAAGAGCCGCTGCCGCATTCCCGGGGTCTCGGCGAATCGCCTGTTCAGCGCGGCCCAGAGCAGGGCCGGGTGTTCCACGAAGCCTCACAGACGACGCGGCGGGGGAAAGACGTTACCAGCCAATCCAGTGCTTGTCAAGGCAGGCGGGTTGACGGATGGGCGTTTCGGGCGTATATGCCTGTCAACTGCCCCCTCCATGAAGGAGAGACCATGAACCCCGCATCCCGCAGGAAGGGAACCGCAATACCTGTTTTCGCCCTGTCGACCGCGGCGCTGCTGCTGGCGGCCGCCGGCGGCCTCGCCCGGACGGCGCCTCCGTCCGGGCTGATCCTCGTCTCGGCGGACTACAGGGACCTGGATGGGGACAGCGATGTCTTCCCGGACACCGGAGAGACAGGGCGCCTCGTCCTGACCGTGCGCAACAACGGCCCGTCCCTCGACGGAGCGATCGCGACGCTGGGCACGACCGACCCCGACGTCGCATGCATCTCCGAAGCGGGCGTTGGCGTGGGGTCGATGCCGGCGGGAACCAGCGTCACCATCGGGAGCCTGGCCCCCGGAGCGGCCGGCCTGACCTTCCGCGCCAGCGACACCCTGCAATCGTCCTCCGCCTCCGACCCGGCCCGCATCGACCTGTGCCTGACGGTGAGCGCATCCGATCCTCCTGGATTCGCGCAGACGCTCTGCTTCTCCCTCCTCGCCGACCTGGATGCGATCGGAGGCGGGGGAGTTTACGTCTCCGGCAAGGACGGAATCGCGGGTACCGCGGATGACGGCGTCATCGCCGAGGACTTCGACACCGATCGCGACGGCGACGGCGTGCTCAGCCTCGGGGATCGCCCCGCCGGGACGCCGGGCGCCGCCAACGACACGATTGGAGTCTGGGTCGGAAACAATCCGGGCGGTCTCAATCCGATCGAAGTCGTCGGCTGCGGCGGATTCCGGGTCCCGCCGGTGGATCCAGCATGCCGGATTGATCCGGACTACGACATGGACTGGCACCTGCATTGCCCGCCCGGGAGTACGGCCTGCGCCGTGTCGCGGCCCGATCACCGGACGCCGCCGGGAGGCGGCCTGGCCTACAACGGCCTCGCCTCCCTCCACTGGGGATTCCACCCGCTCGACGGGACGACCGTCGAGGCGATGAGCACCACGCACTTCCGGCAGGTGACGGCGTTCATGACCAATCCGATCAACCTGGCGTTCGCCCCGCTCCAGGGGTCCCTCGAGCTCTCCTTCTTCCAGATCGCCGATCTGATGGACAACAACAGCGGCGCCGGCTTCCCGCCGGGGCAGGCTTCGGATTACGGGAATGTCCAGGTGCAGGTCGATCTCGACCCCGATCCGGCCGTCGACCAGTGGAGCTACTGGGATCGCCTCGTGCCGTTCGAGAACGCGTACGATCATGTCCCGTATATCTGGTCGGCGTTCGGTGTCGCCCCGACCTACTGCAACTTCACCCCGACTGACGGCGGGCCAGACGCGGCCGCGCCGCGCGGCTACAAGGAGCTGACATGCTTCCCGTCGGGCGTCTGGTCGCACTGCGGCAATGCCCACCCCGACCTGAGCGGGAACCACACCTACGATTGCGCCGGTCCCGGCCTGGCGGGTACGGTCGGATCCGGTCTGTGGGTGCAGAGCCGCCTCAGTCTCGATCCGTATCGCGGGGCGCGGGTCAGGATCCGATGGATCGCGCAGTCCTGGGAGTTCGACTGCTGCGCGTACTCGTACCACGAGACAGGTACCTCCTGGGACAGCGTGCATGAGGACGGCTGGTGGCTCGACCAGATCGTGGTCAACGGCGCGCTCGAGTCCCAGGCCACGGCGACCGTGGACGACGATGCGCCGCCCGCCGGGAGCGACTTCAGCGTGTCCGATCTGGCCATCCGCTTCGGGGGCGATCTCGGCAAGGGATCCGGGACGATCACCTGGAGGACATCGTCCGAATGCGATCTCACGGGATTCAACGTGATCGTCCATGACGCCCAGGATCGGCGTATCCAGTTGAACAACGTCATCATTCCGTGCGAGGCGTGCGTGACGGGCGAGGGCCGCGCGTACGCCTTTCCGATTCCCAAGCACAAGAGCGGGCGCAACCTCTTCCTCGAGGTCATCCACCTGAGCGGAGCGATCCGCACCGTGGGGCCCGCCCAGAGGGAGTAGACGCGACCCGCACGGCCGCCGGTGCCCGCGTCCCTTTACAGGCCGATCGCTCCAGCGTAGGATCCGGCCCCGGATGAGGTGACCTCCGCTGCTGCACCCGGCACCGCGACCCGGCATCGTTTCCGGCCCGAACCTCATGGAATCCTCCGCAGCAGATCCCAGTCGGGCAGTCTTGCGAGCCGGAGCGGCGCGGCGGATTGCGGCCGCGGTGCTCCTTGCCGCGGGGCTCGCGTCGCCGGTCGCGTCCATGGCCGCCCAGGCAGAGCCCGCGGCGGGCCCGGCGGCGGAGCCCGACATCTCCCGGCCGGTCGCCGACATCGTCCGTGAGGCCGACCAGGCGCTGGCGCGCGGGGACTTCGAGACCGCGCGCCGGCTCTACGACGAGGCGCGCCGCCGCCAGCCGGACGATCCCCGCGTGCTCCTCGGCCTCGGGCGGGCGCTGTCGGGGGCGGGCCGCTTCGACGAGGCCGACGGCGTGTTCCTCGAGATGGAGATGAAGAAGATCGATCCGATCCAGGCGCGCGCCGGGCGCGCGCGCCTGCGCGGCCGGCAGGGCCGGCTGGAGGAGGCCGCGCAGTTCTGGCGCGACGTCCTGCGGGCCGATCCGGGGAACCTGGATGCCCGCATCGGGCTCGCCTGGGTGAACCACTGGAGGGGGCTCGACCGGACGGCGTACGAGCAGGCCGGCAACATCGTCCTCGACCATCCCGAAAGCCGGGAGGCGAAGGAGCTTCAGGCCGCCATCCGCCTGGGGCTGAGGCCCTACGCCGACGCCGAAGCGTTCCGCTTCAGCGACGAAGACTCCAACCGGGTCGATGGGGCGACCCTGTCCGTCTCGTTCAAGGCGGAGCCGCAGACGACCATTCGCATCGCCTATTCGACCCTGAACGCCACATTCCGCTGCAAGGACCCGGTGCTCTGCGCCGCGGCGGGGCTCGTGCCGGGGAGCGAGGCGGACACGGGCGCGCGGTCGGTGTCGGCCGGCGTCACGTCGCGCGTCGTCGGCCCCATCCTCTTCAATGCCCGGCTCGGCGCCGTGCGGGAGGAGACCTTCGACGGCGGGTCGCGCACGCTCGGCACGCTGGGAGGGTACATGCGCCTCGAGGTCGGCCCGCGGTTCGCGGTCGGCACGAGCGGCGGCCGCGACGTCCTGGTCGACACCGCCCCGCTCATCGACCGCGGCATCCGGGTGGACGAGGCGAACGGGCGCCTCGACCTCCGCTTCGGGTCGGTGTGGCTTCTCTCGGGAACCGGGGGGCTCGCGTCGTACTCGGACGGCAACGCGCGCAAGACGGCGGGCGCGGCGCTCGAATGGCGCTCGCCGCGCGCGCACCCCCGCGTCTCGGCGGTCCTGGAGGCGCGGTGGCGGGCGTTCAACGACGACCGCGACAACGGCTACTTCGATCCGCTGCGCTACGACTCGGAGCTCCTGACCGTGGCGATCGGGGACGACCGGCAGGACGGGCGCTGCTACTGGCGCCTCGAGGGGACGTACGGCCGCCAGGCGTTCACCCTGGGCGCCGCCGCGCCGCACGACGACACCGTGCAGGGGGGCATGGCCCTGGCCGGCGTCCACTTCGCCGCCGGCCGGGCCGCCTTCGAGGCGTCCTACGCGCGCAGCGAGGATGCGCTGAAGGTCGCGAGCGGGGCCACGCACTCGCGCACCGCCTTTTCGTTCAGGTACCGGTTCTGATGGAGACGAACCTCAGGCGCCCCGGCGCCGGTCTTGTCGCGGCGAACGGGCTCGACTAGACTCGCGGGGCGTCTTATCGCTGTCGCGGAACGGATGCCCGGCGTATCCATCAAGGGAGGACATGAACCATGCTCAAGCTATGCGTGTCCGTGCCACACCCTGCACGACCGGCGGCCGTTGCGTTCATCGTGGCGGCGATCGCCCTTTCGGGCGGCTGCGTGTCGAGCGGCAAGTACAAGTCACTCGAGTCGGAGCGCAAAGCCCTCTCCGACCGCAACCTCCACCTGCAGGACGAGTTGAAGGCGGCCAACGAGAAGGGTGAGGGCCTGGCGGGAGAGAAGAGCGCCCTGGCCGCCGAGAAGGCGGCCCTCGAGGCGCGCCTGGCCCAGCTCCAGGAGCAGGAGCAGACCCTCGGCTCGCAGCTGAAGCAGCACGAGGAGGAGGCCCGCCAGTCCAAGGCGACCTATGACGGTCTGCTCGGGAGCCTGAAGAAGGAGCTGGAGGCCGGCCAGATCCAGGTGCAGCAGATGCGAGACGGGCTGAGCGTCAACGTGGCGCAGGAGATCCTGTTCGCCTCCGGCTCGGCCGCGCTCGACAAGAGCGGCAAAGAGGTCCTGCAGCGGGTGGCGGAGCAGCTCAAGCAGACGAACTACCAGATCGTGGTCACCGGCCACACCGACAACAAGCCGATTGGAGCTGGGCTCATCAATCGATATCCGACGAACTGGGAGCTGGCGGGGGCGCGCGCCGCGAGCGTCGTCCGGCTGTTCGTGGACGCCGGCCTGCCCGCCACCCGCCTGCTCGCGGCGTCGTTCGGGGAGATCAAGCCCGCCGCCCCGAACGACACGGCGGAAGGGCGCGCCAAGAACCGCCGCATCGAGATCCGGCTGCGTCCGGTCGTCGTCGAGGAGTAGGACGCGCGGTCGGGCGAAAGCGCGCCGGAGGCCCGATGCTTCGCACGCTGCGGGTCGGCGATCGGATCAGGGTTGAGGCCGACGAGCTGCGCTTCCAGTTCGCGCGCAGCGCCGGCGCCGGCGGCCAGAACGTCAACAAGGTCAACAGCAAGGCGATCCTGCGCTTCGCAGTCGAGGCTTCGCCGGGGCTCCCCCCGGACGTGCGCGAGCGCTTCCTGCGTCGCTTCGCCCGCCGGATCACGACCGAGGGCGATCTGGTCCTGGCCAGCCAGCGGACGCGCGATCAGAGGCGCAACATCGAGGATTGCCTGGACAAGCTGGCCGCCATGCTGGCGCAGGTCGCCGAGGCGCCGGCGCCGCGCCGGCCGACCCGTCCGGGACGCGGCAGCACGGAAAGGCGCCTGCGCGAGAAGCGAACCCGCTCGGCGATCAAGAGCCAGCGCCGCCGGCCGGGCGACGGCGACTAGTCCGGACGAAACGGACTGACCGGAAGCCTGACAGGACGAAGCGCGCCGCCGAGGGATCTCCGCCAATCGCCGCCGATCCGGCGGAAACCTCCCACGGACGGCCACCAAGCCCCGCCTGCCAGGCAGTCCGACTCATGACCAGTGCGCCCGATAGGAAAGCGCACGGTACTTAGTCGAGTCGGAGCCCGGACAGGTTGCGCGCGATTTTAGACCTCCAGGATCAGCGCCCGGTGGCGGCCTTCCACTCGGCGACCTGCTTCTCGGTCTTGGAGATCTCGCCGGCGTCGTCCTTGGCCTGCTTGCCGACCTCGATCGCCTTCTCGCCGAGCGCGATCGCCTCCTTCCGCTTGCCGTCCTTCTCGAGGATGGCGGCCTTCAGGCGGAGGTTCCAGTACGTCTCCTTCAGGGAGATCGACTGGTCGATCCACTTCATCGCGTTCGCGTTGCCCAGGTTGGCGTTGAAGGCGTAGCTGGCGGCGCTGTAGGGGTCTTCCCAGTCCTTCACCTCGCCGGACAGGGCCTTGTCGATGCTGGCCATCGCCTGGGTCTTTGTGTCGGCCTCGATCTTGAACGGGACGCGGAGCTTCTCCCAGGCCAGCTCGACCGTGGCGCTGTCCGTGGAGACGTCGGAGAAGGAGAACGCCATCCACTCCTGGTTCGGTCCCGTCACGGGCGTGACCTGGATCCGGAGGGCGTCCTTGGAGGCGTCGTAGTCGTAGCTGCCCCACTGCTCCGCCGTCTTGTTGAAGATCAGCGTCCAGGAGGTCTTGCCGGGAATGGTGTGGAAGGAATACGTCCCGGCCGGGAGCGGCTGGCCGTTGATCTTGACCGCCTGGCTGAGGGTGATGGTGGTCGCCTCGTTCGCTCCGGTGCGCCACACCTTGTCGTACGGGACCAGCCCTCCCCAGATGACGCGTCCCTTCACGCCGGGGCGGTTGTACATGATGGTGACATCGGTCAGCCCGACCGTCTGCATGACCGATGCCTTCTGGCTCACGCGCGGGAGGGTCAGCTCGGCGGACGCGCTCGATACCAGAAGCGCGGCCAGGGCGGTGCACAACAGGGCTCTCTTCATGAACGGCCTCCTCGAGAAATGGGTGGATGGCATGCGAGATGGAATCACTTCCCGGCCGCGGCCTCCTTCGGGGCATTCCATGGCGGCACCACGCCGACGCTGCGGGCGTAGGCGATCGACTGACCCAGGTGCTCGTGGGCATGGCTCATCAGGATCAGGACGTAGGCGCGCTTGCTCGCCGGGAACCCGAACGCCTGGCTCTCGGCGTCGAGGTCCTCCTGGGACATCCCCTTGACCGCCGCGATGGCGTAGTCGAACGACTCCCGGAGCCGGGCAATGACTTCGTCCTTGGCCGTGACCTCGGCCTCGAGCTTGGCGAACAAGTCGAACGGCTTCTCGGGCATCGTCACGCCCTTCGGAGGGGCCGCCCCGAGAAGGACCGGAATCACGTCGTTGGCGCCGACGATGTGCATGTAGACCTCGCTGACCTTCCGCACCTTGTCGGTCGGGCGCCACGAGAACTTGTCCGCGGGGGTCGCCTCGGCCAGGTCGACCAGCTGCTTCGCGACGCGCGTGAAGTTGGCGATCACGTCACTCGTGAAGTCCGACTTCGCCGCGGCCTTCTTCTTCGCCTCGGCCGTCGCCGGCAGCAGGAACGCCGCCGTCAGCGCGAGACAGGCGATGGCCGCGGACACTCCGGGCTTCGAGACCCTCATCGGTCCTCCTCGGGCCACGAGGCCGCACGCGGCCCTGGCCCTCTGATCGGTTCCCTGGCTGGGGGCTGCAATCCTAGCCCGGTCCGGCCCCGGTGGCAACGGGGTTCTTGAGACCCCCTCCGCCTCCCGGCAGGACCGCCTGCAGCACGCGGCTGAGCAGGAGGACCAGGGCGCAGCCGATGAGGTTGTACCAGAGGTACCCGATGTCCGTGGTGCAGAAGAGGACGATGACCGTCCCTTCGGCCATGAGCGCCCCCAGGAACACGGCGCTTCCTCCCACCCGCTTCAGCAGGAAGGCGGTCAGGAAGATCCCGAGGATGGTCCCGTAGAACAGCGACCCGAGGATGTTGACGGCCTCGATCAGGTTCTCGACCATGTACGCGAACAGGGCGAAGCCGATGACCACCACGCCCCACAGCGCGGTCAGGACGCGGGAGGCGATCACGTAGTGGCGGTCCGATTCCCGCGGCCTGATCAGGCGCTGGTAGAGATCGACGGACGTGGTCGAGCCGAGGGCGTTCAGCTCCGAGGCGATCGAGGACATCGCCGCGCTGAAGATGACCGCGATCAGGAGGCCGATCACCCCGCGGGGCAGGTGGTTCAGGATGAATGTCAGGAAGACGTAGTCGGAGTCCTTCACCTCCATGTTCGGGTCGACCGCCACCACCAGCTTCTTGGCTTCCGTGCGGATCGACTCCGCCTGCGCCTGGAGGACCTGGACCCCGTCCCGGGCCGAGGCGACGGCCCCCGCGTCGCCCGATTCCAGGGCCTTCGCCAGGGCGCTCACGCCGTCCCTCTTCTCGCGAAAGGCGGCGGAATACCGGGCCTCGAGATCCCGCATCTCGGCCGCCCGGGGCGACTCCTGGACCGTCCGGACCGCCGACTGCTTGAACAGCATCGGCGGCTCCTCGAACTGGTAGAACATGAACACCATGACCCCGACGAACAGGATGAAGAACTGCATCGGCACCTTGAGGACGGCGTTGAACATCAGGCCGAGCCGGCTCTCGGTCACCGACCTGCCGGTGATGTAGCGCTGCACCTGGGACTGGTCGGTGCCGAAGTAGGACAGCGCCAGGAACAGCCCGCCGAGCATTCCGGACCAGAGGGTGTAGCGCGTGCTGAAATCGAACGAGGGATTGATGACCTCGAGCCTCCCCATCTTGCCCGCGACGGCCACCGCCTGCGCGAAGGAGATCCGGCCGGTGACCTCCCGCACGATGAGGAAGAACGCCGTGAACATCCCCGCCCAGATGACGGCGAGCTGGTACTTCTGCGTGAGGCTGACCGCCCGCGTGCCTCCCGAGACGGTGTACGCCACCGCGAGGACGCCGACCAGGAGGATGGTGGAATCGAGGCTCCACCCGAGAAGGGTCGACACGATGATCGAGGGGGCGTAGATGGTGATCCCGGCCGACAGTCCCCTCTGGATGAGGAACAGGAAGGCGCCCAGCTGGCGCGTCTTCAGGTCGAACCGCCGCTCCAGGTACTCGTAGGCGGTGTAGACCCGCAGCCGGTAGTACATCGGGATGAACACCGCCGAGACGATCACCAGGGCGATCGGCAGGCCGAGATAGTTCTGGACGAACGCCATCCCCTGCTCGTAGGCGAGGCCGGGCGTCGAGAGGAAGGTGATGGCGCTGGCCTGGGTCGCCATCACGGACAGGCCGATGGTCCCCCATTTCATCGTGTGATCGCCGCGGAAGTACCCTTCCAGGTCGCGGCTGCCGCGTGTCTTCCAGATCCCGTAGCCCGCGATGGCCAGGAGCGTGCCGAACAGGACGACGAAATCGAGCGGGCTCACCGGTAGTGTCGCGTGAAGAGGTAGAACGCCAGGATCAGGAAGCCCAGGAAGCCGAGGACCAGGGCGTAGACGCCGGTCCAGGTCCGGAAGAAAGGCGGACGGTCCTCGGTCATCCGGCTTACCGGCCCAGCGAGATCAGGTTGACGAAGATCCGGTACGCCCCCGGCACGCCGGCCGGGATCTGCCGGAACCAGGAGTAGCCGGTGTAGACGACGAAGCCCTCGCCGTACGGCGCGACCAGGAGGCCGCCGTCGCGCGGCGGCTCCCCGGTGTCGTTGCTGGAGAGGACGGCCTGGAAGCGCGGGTCCCACTTGTTGGGGAAGTACAGGCCGCGCTCCTGCACCCACCCCTCGAAATCGGCGGGCGTGATCCGGTTGGGCTCGTTGAGCACGGGGTGCCTGGGAAGCAGGAACCGCACCTCGGCGTTCTCCTCCGTGACCCGATCGCGCGAGATCGTCACGGGATAGGGCGCGACCGCCTCGACCTTGAGCTCGTGGCCGGTGTTGTACTGGATGATGAGCCGGCCCCCCGCCTTGGCGTATTCGAACAGGGCCGGCTGGCGCTGCTGGATCCCCTCGACCGTGTTGTAGGCCCGGACTCCCAGGATCACCGCGTCGAATCCGCGCAGCCGCTCCGGGTCGAGCTCGTCCTCCTTGAGCTCGACGACCGCGTAGCCGATCTGGCGGAGCCCGGCCGGAATCTGGTCGCCGGCCCCCTGCAGGTAGCCGATCGTCTGTCCCTTTCTCTTCAGATCAATGCGGACCAGGCGTGCCTCGGCGGGAGGCAGCAGGACCTGGGTCGGGATGTGCGCGTGCTCGATCCGGACGAGCCCGCGATCGAACCGCGCGCCGCCCGATTCGGCCACCGCCTTCAGGACCCCCGTGGACGCGGAAGCGGGCGGGCGGACCTCGAACTTGAGGGTGGTTTCCGCCTCCTTCTTCTCGAGCTTGAAGTCCAGGGACGCCGGGGTCGCCTGCCATCCGCCGGGGAGCTCCAGGTGCAGCGTCCCCTCGATCCCGGCGCGTCCGGCGCGCACGCGGACCGTGACCTCCCGCGGCTCCGCGCCCGGGAAGACGAGGACCTTGTCGGCGACGTCCACCGCGACATCCGGGATCACCTCGAACGGCCTGTAGACCTCGCCGCGGACCGGATCGGTCCACTTGTAGACGAGCGGTCGCTCGATCGAAAACGGCAGGCCGTTCACCTCGAGGGCGAAGACCGCGGTCACGGGGGGCGGGTTCTCCGGAAGCCCGATGAGGGCGGGATCGGCCACGCGGAACACGCCCGGCCCCCCCTTCTGCCGCAGCCAGTAGGGCTGCGAGTCGGTGAGGCCCTTGGGAAGTGCTATGTCCATCTCCTTGGCGAGCCCCGCGCGGCCGCTGAGGTCCTGCTCCAGGGACGCGTCGATCCCGGTGCCGGGGAAGGAGACGCGCTTCAACCGCACCGGGATCGAGGATCCGTTGGACGCTTCCAGGCTGACCTTGATCGTCTCGCCCGGCACCGCCGAGGGGGCGGCCGAGGCCGCCTCGATGTAGAGGCCGAGGCACGAGGCGATCGCCTGGTCCAGGTCCGCCTGCTTCACGCTCTTCCAGCGGCCGGCCGGCAGGGCGCGAAGCTTCTCGCGCGCCTCGAGAAGCAGCGGCACGCTCAGGGATGGGTTCTCGGGATTGAAGCTCCGGTAGGCCCGGTCCAGGATCCCGCCGATCGCCGCCCCACCCGCGATCCGGCCCCAGGTGGTGTCGATGCCGTCGAACAGGTCGGCCCCGGCCTTCTCCCCTTCCAGGAGCTCCAGGTATTCGAGGGACTCGCCGCGGGAGCCGCTCGATCCGAACCCCTGGCTCTGGTGCATGCTGCGGCTCCGGGCGGCGACCTCGGCGAAGGACTGCCCGAGGAGCGGGCTGAACTCCCCGACGTCGAGCTTCACGAGGCCGTCTTCCTTGAAGTCCTCCTTCTTGTCGTAGAACCAGGGGGAGGTGTTCCAGAAGATCCGCCTGGGCTTCCAGGGGCCGAGGTCCTTGATCTGATCGGGGAAGCGCTTCGGGTCGCCCGACGCCGCGAATGCCTCGCGGGCCAGGATGGCGGAGGCGGTGTGATGCCCGTGCGTCGGGCGCACCGTGGCGGGGAACCGCGTGACGACCACGTCCGGCTGGAACAGCCGGAAGACCCGGACCGTGTCCGCCAGGACCGCGTCCTTGTCCCAGATCCGCAGCGTCTCGTCCGGGCTCTTGGAGAAGCCGAAGTCGATCGCCCGCGTGAAGAACTGGCGGCCGCCGTCGATCCGGCGGGCCGCCAGGAGCTCCTGGGACCGGATGATGCCGAGCAGCTCGCCGATCTCCGGCCCGATCAGGTTCTGGCCGCCGTCCCCCCGGGTCATCGACAGGTAGGCGGTGTCGGCCAGCCGCCCCTTGGCGAGGTAGGCGATGAGCTCGTTGTTCTCGTCGTCGGGGTGGGCGCCGACATAGAGAACGCTCGCCAGGACCCTCAGCTTCTTGAGGGCGAGCTGGATCTGGGCGGCATCGGGCCGTATCGGGGCCTGGGCGGAGGCGAACCCGGTTCCGGCCCCCGCGAGGAGAATGGCCATCGTCAACCTCAGGGCGTGTCTCACGCTTCGAGCACCTCGTGATAGTAGTCCAGGTATTCGCCGACGATTCGATCGGCCGAGAAGAGCTCCCGGGCCCTGAGACGGCCCCGTTCACCCAGGTCGCGGTAACGCTCCGGGGCCTCGACGATCGCATCCAGCCTGTCCACGAACGCGGCGACGTCGCCCGGATCGAACAGGAAACCGGTCACGCCGTCCTCCATGACCTCCGGAACGCCGCCGGCGCGGGTGGCGAGGACCGGGTGCCCGTGGACCATGCTCTCGAGGATGCTGAGACCGAAGCTTTCGTGATCCGAGGTGTAGAGGCCCAGGTCGGCCGCGTTCAGGTAATTCTCCACGTCCGTCACGGCGGTCTTCACGATGACGCGGGAGTCGATGCCGAGCTCGGCGAGCCGCGACCGGTACGGGGCGAAGTCCCCGCCCGCCAGGATCAGGAGCCTGAGCCTGTCGCCGTGCCGCGACGAGGCGATGACCCGCAGCAGGTCGTCGATCCGCTTTCCGGATCTCAGGTTGGACATGTGGATGGCCAGGAACTCGTCCTGGATCCCCAGCTCGTCGCGCACCTGCCGGCGGGTGCGGGCCGGGGCGACGGGGGCGAAGAAGTTGTGGATGACGCGGATCTCCCGGGAGACGCCGAAGGTGCGGCGCGTCTCGTCCCGGAGGAACCCGGAGACCGCGGTGACCCCCGACGATTTCTCGATGGCGTGCCTTATCACCGGCTGGTAGTTCGGGTCCTGGCCGATGAGAGTCGTGTCGGTGCCGTGCAGCGTCGTGATCAGCCGGGGCCGGTCGCCGCCCAGCATGTCGCGGGCCAGGCAGGCGGCGATGGCGTGCGGGACGGCGTAGTGCGCGTG
>DATNEZ010000425.1:0-2153 GCA_035606645.1 Binatia bacterium | reverse complement strand
CATCGTGAAAGCCGTTGAGGAAGTCGAACACCAGCGCGATCGCGATGATGGCGATGACGGTGATCAGGACGGTATCGATGGGCGGCTCCCGGGCGCAACCGGCGGCGGTCGCGGGTCTACTGGTTCTTCAGGATGATCCGTTCCAGCACGATGGCGATCCCCTCGGCCGCGTCGGTGGCCCCCTCGAGGGTCTCGATGATCTCCTTCGCCTTGATGATGAACACCGGGTCGCGCCCCGAGTCCAGGATGCGCACCACCGCCTCCCGGAAGAGCCGGTCCCCTTCCTTCTCGAGCTGGTTGATGCGCGCGCAGTGCTCCATGATGGCCTTCGGATCCTTCAGGCGCGTGACCGCCAGGCGGATCTCCTCCGCCTGCCTGTGGATGATGCGGGTCAGGTCGGCCGCGTCCGGGATCTCGCCGCCGACCCTGTACAGCACGGCCCGGCTGGCCGCGGCGTCGATCAGGTCGACCAGGTCGTCCAGGTGCGATGCGAGATCGTGGATGTCCTCGCGGTCGATCGGCGTGATGAACGTGCGGTGCAGCGCCTTCACCAGATCGTGGATGAGGACGTCGCAGCGGTGCTCGATGTCCTTGATGCGCGCCCCGCTCGCGGCGGCGTCGTTTGCCTTGCCGTTGCGGAACATCTCCTCCAGGGCGAGCGCGGCCTCGGCCGCCCCCGCGGCCAGGGACTCGAAGGTCTCGAAGAACAGGCGATCGGTCTTCTTCGCGCTCAGGATCATTCGGCTCCTCCGGTATCCTTGCGGGATTTCGTCCGGGCCTCGGCCAGCTTGTGGTAGGCGCCGTCGCAATAGAGGAGCGGCCGCCCCTCGGTGTGGCCCGCAGCCTGCACGCGGCCGATGAAGATCGTGTGGTCCCCGCCGTCGTGGGCGGTCTCGAGGGCGCAGTCGAACCACGCCAGGCAGTCGTTCAGGATCGGAGCGCCGGTCTCCGCCTTGCGATGCGCCACTCCCTCCAGCCAGTTCCCCTGCTCCCCCGCGTGGCCGGCCGCCAGCTCGGACAGGCGCTCCTGCCCCGCCTTGAGCACGTTGATGGCGAAGGCGCGGTGCTTCTCGATCAGGCCATGGCTCCGGGCCTTCCGGTCGATGCAGACAAGGACCAGCGGCGGGTTGAGGGACAGCGAGCAGAAGGAGCTGACGGTGATCCCCAGGATCCCGCCTTCCCGGCGGGTGGTGAGGATCGACACGCCGCTCGCCCAGCGGCGCATGGAATTCTTGAACAGGTCGGTCGTGACCGGCACCGGGCGGCTCCGAAGCGGCGTGACGCGCGCGCGCGAAGCGGAATATTATCCCGACTTCACGAATCCCGGGCACGGAACGGATGGGAGGCTTCAGTGGGGCGCGCGGGCCGGGGCGAGGGGATCTACAACGTCGTGGTCATCGGGGGCGGCACCGCGGGCCTCGTGACCGCGGCCGGAACGGCCGGCCTGGGAGGGCGCGTCGCCCTCGTCGAGCGCCACCTGATGGGGGGGGACTGCCTGAACTACGGCTGCGTCCCCAGCAAGGCGCTCATCGCCTCGGCGCGCGCCGCAGCCCGGATGCGCCGCGCCGGCCTTCAGGCGCTCGATCCCGCCGGCGTGGCGGTGGACTACGGCCGCGTCGTCCGGCGGCTGAAGGCGGTGCGGGCGAGGATCGCCCCGAACGATTCGGCCGAGCGGTTCGAGGGGCTCGGCGTCGACGTCTTCTTCGGGGAGGCCGCGCTCGAATCCCCGCACGCCGTCGCGGTCGGCGGGGCCGTTCTCAGGACGCGCCACATCGTGCTGGCCGCCGGCGGCCGCGCCGCGATCCCCGAGGTCCCGGGCCTCCGGGAGGCCGGGTTCCTGACCAACGAGACGGTGTTCGAGCGCGAGGAGCCTCCCGGCCGGCTCCTGGTCATGGGGGGCGGGCCGATCGGCTGCGAGCTGGCCCAGGCGACGGCGCGGCTCGGAGCGCGCGTGACCCTGGTCGATCGGGGCGGGCAGCTGCTGCACCGCGAGGACCCGGACGTGGCCGCGCTGGTCCAGGCGGCGCTCGAGGCGGACGGCGTCCGCGTTCTCCTGCGCTCCCGGGTGGACTCGGTCGTCCCGGGAAGGGGCGGGCCGCACCGCGTCCGCGTCCGCCAGGGCGGAGACGGCGGGACCGCGGCGCCCCTCGAAG
>DATNEZ010000416.1:0-14903 GCA_035606645.1 Binatia bacterium | reverse complement strand
GTGGTCCAGGGGATCACCGGCCGCGAGGGGACGTTCCACGCGCGCGGCTGCCGCGAGTACGGCACGAAGATCGTCGCGGGGGTCACCCCCGGCCGCGGCGGCACGGTGCACGAAGAGGTGCCGGTCTTCGACACGGTGCGGCAGGCGGTCGAGAAGACCGGCGCCGAGGTCTCGCTCATCTTCGTGCCGCCGGTCGCCGCGGCCGACGCCATCCTCGAGGCCGCCGACGCGGGCATCCGCCTGGCAATCTGCATCACCGAGGGGATTCCGACGGCCGACATGACCACGGTCAAGGCGGCGCTGGCCTCGGGGAGCATGCGGCTCATCGGGCCGAACTGCCCCGGGATCATCTCCCCCGGCAAGTGCAAGATCGGCATCATGCCGGGATACATCCACAAGCCCGGCCCGGTGGGGGTCGTCTCGCGCAGCGGCACGCTGACGTACGAGGCGGTGGCCCAGCTCAGCCGGCGCGGCATCGGGCAGAGCACCTGCATCGGGATCGGCGGGGATCCGATCATCGGGACGACGTTCGTCGACGCCCTCGGCCTGTTCAAGGACGACGCCGAGACGAAAGCGATCATGCTGATCGGCGAGATCGGCGGGACCGCCGAGGAAGAGGCGGCGCGCTACGCCGCCAAGGAGGTCCGCAAGCCGGTGGTCGCCTTCGTGGCGGGGCAGACCGCCCCGCCGGGGAAGCGCATGGGGCACGCCGGAGCGATCATCGCGGGGGGGCACGGCACGGCGGCCGAGAAGATGGCGGTCCTGAAGGAATGCGGCGTCCGGGTTCTCCAGAGCCCCGCCGAAATCGGCGAGGCCATCGAGGCCGCGCTCAAGGAGAGCGGCCGCCCAGGCGGCGCGGGGGGAAAAAAGTGATCGAGAGGACTCTGTCGATCGTGAAGCCGGACGGCGTGGCGAAGAACCTGATCGGCGAAGTGGTGCGCCGCTTCGAGGCGGCCGGCCTCAAGGTCGTCGCCCTGAAGCTGACGCGGCTCGACCGCCGCGGGGCGGAGGGGTTCTACCACGTGCACCGGGAGCGCCCGTTCTTCGCGTCCCTCGTCGAGTTCATGACTTCGGGGCCGATCGTGCCGATGGTCCTGGAAGGGGAGGACGCCATCGCCAAGGTCCGGAAGCTCATGGGGGCCACGGATCCGGCCAAGGCCGACGCGGGGACCATCCGCAAGGACCACGCCGACTCGATCGAGAAGAACATCGTCCACGGATCGGACTCCCCGGCCACCGCCGGCTTCGAGATCGGGTATTTCTTCAACGCCCAGGAGATGCCCCCCCGCTGACCGGGGCGCTCCGGGGCCCATCCTCCGAGGCCCGATGAAGGACGTCCTCCGGCTCCTGCGCTACGTCCGGCCGTACATCGGGAGGCTGGCGGCGGCGGTCGCCTGCTCGATCCTGCTCTCCGTCATCTATCTCGGTCTTCTCGGATTGATCCAGCCGATCCTGGACGAGGTCCTGCCGCGCAACGCCATCGCCCCGGCCGCCACCGCCGGGAAGATGCACCCGTTCGAGCCGATCCGCCGGCTTCTGGGGCCGGACGGGGCGCTCGCCCCTCTGACCTCGTGGGCCTCCCGCACGCACGGCGAGTCGGTCGGGACGGTCGCGCTCGTCGCCGTCGCGATCATCGTCCTGTTCGTCTTCAAGGGGGTGTTCACCTACCTGGCGTCGTACCTGACGCGCTGGACCGGGCTGCAGGCGGTGCGCGACCTGAGGGCCGACCTGTACTCCCGCATCCAGCGGCAGTCGCTGGCGTTTTTCTCGGACCATCCGACGGGATCCCTGATCTCGCGGGTGGTGAACGACGTCGGCCGCCTGCAGAAGCTGGTGTCGGGGGACCTGGCGGACGTTTTCCGCCTGGGGGCCGTGGTCGTCGGCCAGGCGGCGTGGCTCTTCTACCTGAACTGGCGCCTGGCGTCGTTCTGCCTGATCCTCCTCCCACTGGTGATCTACCCGGTGGCGCGCTTCGGCTCGAGGCTGAAGGCGACCAGCCGCCGCAGCCAGGAGAAGATGGGGGACATGGTCAGCATCATGAAGGAGGGGATCACCGGCACGCGCGTCGTGCAGGGCTTCGGGATGGAGGCGTTCGAGATCGACCGGTTCGGGAAGGCGCTCGACCGGATCCAGTCGGCCGAGAAGCGCGCGGCCCGGGTGGTGTCGATGACCGCCCCGGTCCTGGAGATGATCGGGGCGATCGGGGCGGCCGTCCTGTTCGCCTACGCCGGCCAGCGCATCGCGGCAGGGAAGCTGTCTCCCGGAGAGTTCGCCACCTTCATCGCCGCGCTCTGGATGATCTACGCCTCGCTGAAGAACCTGGTGAAGATCAACAACGAGGTGCAGCAGTCGATGGCGGCCGCCACCCGCGTGTTCGAGCTGATGGACCTGCCCAACCTGATCCGCGACAAGCCGGGGGCCGCCGACCTGCCGCCGTTCCGCGGGCAGATCGAGTTCCGGGGTGTGCAGTTCCACTACGGCCAGGCGCCAGTCCTGCGGAGCATCGACCTGACCGTGCCGGCCGGGACGGTCGTCGCCCTGGTCGGCAGCAGCGGCGCGGGCAAGTCGACCCTGGTCAACCTGCTGGCCCGTTTCTACGACGTGACCTCGGGGGCGGTCCTGGTCGACGGCGTGGACCTGCGCGACGTCACGCTGGCGTCGCTCCGCCGGCAGATCGGGCTCGTGACCCAGGAAGTCATCCTGTTCGACGACACGGTGCGCAACAACATCGCCTACGGCCGCACCGGCGTGCCGCAGGACAAGGTCGTGGCGGCGGCGCGCGCGGCGCACGCCGAGGCGTTCATCGAGGCGCTGCCGAAGGGCTACGACACGACGCTGGGGGAGGCCGGCCACCGCCTGTCGCTCGGCCAGAGGCAGCGGATCTCCATCGCGCGGGCGATCCTGAAGGACTCGCCGATCCTGATCCTGGACGAGGCGACCTCGTCGCTCGACATGGAATCGGAGGCCGAGGTCCAGGTCGCGCTGCAGAACCTGATGTCCGGACGGACGGTGTTCGTCATCGCCCACCGCCTGTCGACGGTGAGGCGCGCCGACGTGATCCTGGTCCTCGACCAGGGACGGATCGTCGAGCGCGGCTCTCACGCGGAGCTCCTGGCCCGCCAGGGGCTGTACGCGCGGCTCGACGCCCTGCAGTTCCGCGACGACAGCCCGCCGGTCGAGGCCTCGGTCCTTTGATGCCGGTGGCGGCCCGCCTCTTCAAGAGCGACCGCGCCTGCCTCCTGCTCCTGCTGTTCCTCGGGCTCGTGCTCTTTTCCATCCAGCTGGGAGGCCACGATCTCTGGGCCCCCGACGAGCCGGACATCGGCGAGGTCGTGCGGGAGATCCACCTCACGGGCACCTGGCAGGTCCTGCACGACAACGGCGAGCTCTACTTCGAGAAGCCGCCTCTCTACCCCTGGCTGGCGGCGCTGTTCGCGCTCCCCTCGGGGAGGCCGACCGAGCTGACGCTGCGCCTCCCCTCGAGCCTGGCCGGCCTCTTCGGCCTTCTCGTCCTGTTCCAGCTGGGGCGCGGGCTGTTCGGGAGGCGGACCGGGGCCCTGGCGTCGATCATCCTGGCGACGACCTACGGCTACTTCATGGAGGCGCGCTGGGCGCACCCGGACATGCTCTGGGCCTTCTGGCTGCTGCTCTCGGCGCTGGCCTTCCACCGGGCCTGGCAGCAGAGGGGCGCGCAAGCCTGGCTCGCCGTCTTCTATCTCTCGCTCGGCCTCGCCAACCTGACCAAGGGGCCGCACGGGCTGCTCATCCCGCTCCTGGCCGTGGTGGTGTTCCTGGCGTCGACGCACGATCTGGGGTTCGTCCGCCGCATGGGGCTCTGGTGGGGGATCCCGCTCTCCCTGCTGCCGGTGGGATTCTGGGTTGCGGCGTACCGCAGCACCGGAGAGCGCTTCCCGCTGGAGGCGCTCCTGCTGCGCCTGGGGCACCGCTTCACCAGCGGCGAGCACCACGCCCAGCCGTTCTACCACGTCTTCGCCAGCCTGCCGGCGGAGTTCTTCCCCTGGGTGCTTCTCCTGCCCTACGCCCTGTGGCATACCTTCCCGCGGCGCGGCGCGCGGCCGGACAAGGACAACGCCTATCTCTACTCGTGGCTCATCGTCATCTTCACGGTCTTCGCCGTCTCGGTCGAGAAACGCGGCGTCTACCTGCTGCCGCTCCTTCCCTTCCTGGCCCTCGTCGTCGCGCGGACCTGGGACCTGGCGCTCATGGGCTGGGACCCGTCGCCGGTCGATCGTCCGATCACCTGGGCGCTCGGGACGGCCCTCGTCCTGGCGATCGGCGGCGCCGTCGTCGTCCTCCCGAAGGTCTCGGGCCTCGCTCCCGACCTGATGTCGCCGGCTTCCGCCCTGGCCGGAGCCTGCATCGTCGCCGCCGTCACGGCCCTGGTCGTGCAGCGGCGTTTCGGCGGCGCGGCGGCGCTCGCGGCGTTCAGCGCCGGACTGGTCGTGGTCTACCTCGTCATCGTTGTCCGGGTGATGCCGGCCATGAACGCCTACAAGTCGTCGCGCGCGTTCTGCGGCCGGGTCGCCGCGGCCGTCGGCAAGGCCCCCCTGGCCATGTACCCGGATTACCGCCCGACCTACGTCTACTACACCGAGCGTTTCATCACGGTGCTCAAGACACCGGAGGATCTGCGCCGCTACCTCGGCGGAGATCGGCGCGCCTTCTGCCTGATCGAGGACAGCGTGCTCGCCGCGGAGCAGCGGGGGCTCGATGTCAAGACGGAGATCGTGGACCGGCAGCGGGTGGGGCACCGGGAGATGCTCCTCGTCGCCGGCGGATCGAAGAGCGGGCCCCAGGCGCCCGAAGGAGGAAAGCCTTGAGGCGCGCGTGGATCGCGGCGCTTCTGCTCCTGGGGACCGGTTGGGTCGCGGGCACCCCGGCGCGGGCCGCCGACGCCGACGAGACGACGCCGGCCCGGCCGGCGGACGCGCGCCTGGAATGGCGGCAGATCGGCCGGGACGCGCGGTACGTCTACGGCAGGCCCGCCCACCTGGACGGCGCAGGCTGGGCGAAGCTCCTGTCGGTCGTCGGGACCGGTGCGGCTCTGTACCTGGTCCGCGACGACGTGCGGGACGCGGTCCAGCGCAACCGGACCGAGTCCGGCGATCGCCTCCTGGACGACGCGCGCACCATGGGGAAGCTGGGGACCCCCTTCGCAGCGGCCCTCGGCTTCTACCTGGCGGGCCGGGGTCGACGCTCCGACTACCGCACCGAGACCGGGGTCATGATCCTGGAGACCCTCGCCTTCGCCGGGGCGATCACCGGCACGTCGCAGCGGGTCATCGCCAGCGATCGGCCGGAGAACGGCGACCGCGTCCGCTTCCTCAAGCCGAACGGCCACAGCATCTCCGGGGACGTCACCATCGCCTCGTCGATGCTCGCGCCGATCATCGACCGCCATCTTCGCGTCGACGGAGACGACACGCGCGCGGCGCGCTTCTGGAAGCGTTTCGGGGCGTGGGGGCTGTACGGCGTCGCAGGCCTGACCGCGCTTCAAAGGATGGACCGCGACCGCCATTGGGCGCCGGACGTGTTCCTGGGCTACGCCAACGGGCTCGGCATCGGGCGGATGGTGGTCGATTCGCACCGGGGGGGACGTTCCTGGCGGGACACTCCCGATCCCCGGGATGCGCACGAGCACGCTGCCGCGGCGGGTGGGCCGGGGCGGGGACGGATTGCGCTCGAGTTCATGCCCGGCGGCCTGCGCCTGACTTGGAACTGAGACCATGCGCCTCCTGTGCGTCCTCAACGGCGGGGCGGATCATCCGAGCAGCCGCCTGCGCGTCCTGCAGCACGTCGAGCTCCTGAAGGAGCGCGGCATCGAGCCGGACGTGTTCGTCGCGAAGGGGACGAGAGCGGTCGACCTCGTCGACCTGGCGGGACGCGCCCGGCGCGCCGACCTCGTGCTGGTGCAGAAGAAGCTGTTCGCCCGCTGGAAGCTGCCGCTCCTCCTGGGGACGGCCCCCGTGTTGTTCGATCTGGACGACGCCGTGTTCGCCGTCAGCCCGGACGAGCGGGAGCGCTTCGGCGAGGAGCGCGCCGCCCGGCGCGCCGAGTCGCGCCGAAGGCGGCTGGCCTCGGTCCTGAGGCGCAGCCGGGGAGTCCTGGCCGGCAACCGGTTCCTGGCCGACTACGCGCGGCGCTTCGCCTCCGACGTCACCATCCTGCCGACCGGCGTCGACCTGGCGCCGTTCCCCGACGAGGCGATCCATGGCGCGCGGCAGGCGCAGCGCGAGAGCGCCTCCGGAATGCGCATCGTCTGGGTCGGCAGCCGTCCCAGCCTGAGGTATCTCGAGGCGCTGGCGGAGCCGCTGCGCCGGGTGACGCAGGTGGATCCGACGGTCCGGTTCGTCCAGGTGTGCAACGCCTTCGCCGACCTGCCGGGCGTGAACGCCGAGACGATCGCCTGGAGCCGGGAGGCGGAGACGGCGGCGCTCCTCGACGGCGACATCGGCGTCATGCCGCTCGACGAGAGCCCGTTCTCCCAGGGGAAGTGCGGGTTCAAGATCCTGATGTACTACGCCGCCGGGCTGCCGGTCGTCTGCTCGCCGGTCGGCGCCAATCGCGACCTCGTGGTGCACGGGGAGACCGGTCTCTTCGCCTCGAGCGCGGAGGAGTGGGCCTCGGGGCTGGGGCGGCTCCTGGCCGATCCCGCCCTGCGCGCCGCGATGGGGGACCGGGGCCGGGCGCTCCTGCGGGAGCGCTACGAGGCGAGGCTCATCGGCGCCCGCCTGGCGGATCGGATCGCGTCTCTGGCGACGGCCGCTCCGGCGCGATGAGGCGGGCCCGGGGATCGTCCTTTCAGGGATGAGCGCTCTTCCAGATCAGGATGCCGAGCACCACGAGGATGCCGGTCAGGACCAGGGGCTCCTGGTTGCGCACCATCAGGCCGAACGACCAGGAATCGTTCCCCCCGGGGTAGCGGGCGAGCGCGGGGAGGAGGATCGGCACGCTCCTGCGATACTGTTCGAAGGCGGCGCCGTGCAGCTTGGCGAGGCGGCCCCCCTCGACCCGGAGCTTGCGCGGGATGTAATAGAAGAAGAAGACCGCGTAGCCGGCGACCAGCAGCACGAGGTTGAGGTAGCCGTCGATCCGCGCCGCGATCCCGAGCCCGGTGAGGATCAGGAGCCGGCCCAGGTAGAGCGGGTTCTGCGTGTAGGCGTAAGGTCCGGACGTGATCAGGCGGACCGACTTGGTCAGGTGCCCCGCGGCCCAGAGGCGCAGGGCCTCGCCCAGCAGGGCGAACGCGGCGCCGGCCGCGACCAGGGCCGGGGTCGGGTGGGAGATCCAGACCAGGGCGCCGATGAACAGGTACACGGCCGCGAGACGGATCCGGCCGAGCGCCTTGCTCCTTTCCGGCGCGTGCGTGTCTGAGGGAAACGTGTCGTCGGTCATCGAAGAGCGGGCATCGTAGATGGAGGGACGGGTGACTGTCAACGCGGACGCGAACGGGCCGGAGAGGACGGGCCGGGCCGGGCTCCTGATCCTGGTGGTGGCGGGTCTTCTCCTGTTCTTCTGGCGCCTCGGCTCCCACGATCTCTGGCCTCCCGACGAGCCGCGCTTCGGCCTGGTGGCCAAGGAGATGTGGCAGCGGGGCGATTACGTCGTCCTGTCGCTCAACGATCATCTTTATACCGACAAGCCCCCGCTGTTCTTCTGGGCGATCAACGGGTTCGGACGGCTGCTCGGAGGGATCGACGAATGGGCGGCGCGGCTGCCGTCCGCCTTCGCGACGCTCTTCGCCATGCTCTTGATCGCCCGGCTCGGCGCCTGGCTGTACGACCGGCGGACCGGGATCCTCGCGGCCCTGGTGTTCGCGACCTCGCTCCAGATCCTGGCGCGCGGCCGCTGGGCCTCGATCGACATGACCCTCAACCTGTTCGTCCTCGCGGCCATCATGCTGCTCTGGCGCGGGCGCCTCCGCCCCGCGACGGGCGCCGCCTCGTTCCGCGCGGCCTGGGTCATGATGGGGCTCGCCACCCTGGCGAAAGGCCCGGTCGGCCTGATCCTGCCGCTCCTCGCCGTCGTGCCGTGCTGCCTCGTCGAGCGGGATTTCAGGACGGCGCGGCGGATGTTCCTGCCGACCGGCCTGGCCCTGTTCCTCCTGGTCACCCTGGCGTGGTTCGGGCAGTTCGCGATGCGGCTCGGAACGCGCGAGGCGATCGAGGTGCTGATGCACCAGAACGTCGAGCGCTACGTCAGCGCCTGGAACTCCACGCATCCGGCCTGGTTCTACCTGTGGCGCTTCCCTTCGGGATTCTTCCCCTGGATCGTCTTCCTGCCGTGGGGCGTGGCCCAGGCCTTCTCGGCGGACGAGAAGGACCGGCGGGGGGCGGCGCGGTTCCTGGTGATCTGGATCGCCGCGATCCTCTTGTTCTTCTCGTTCTCGACCGGGAAGCGGGGCGTCTACATCATCCCCCTCTATCCGGCGGCGGCCATCCTGGTCGCGCGGCTCCTGGCGCAAGCCGCCGCGGGGGCGGCCGGGGCGCGCCGCCGTCTGCGGGCGCCCCTCATCGCCTGGGCCGCGGTGGCGGTCCTCCTGGCCGTGGCGGCCCCGATCGCGACGCGCCGCCACCATCCCGAGATGGTCCTCCTGGCGGCCTGCATCGGGGCCCTGCTCGCCGCGGGGGCGCTCGCCGCCGTCGTGCTGCTGGCGCGATCGCGCGGTGTTCCGGCCGCGGCGGCGCTGGTCGGCTCGCTCGTCCTGGTCGTCCTGGTGTCGACGGAGCGGGTCCTGCCCTTCGTGAACCGGCACGAGAACATCCGCGGATTCGCGGAGCAGGTGCGAGCGAGCCTCCTGCCGGGGGCGCCGTTCGCGACCACCGAGGAGAAGCGCGACGCCTGGGTCTTCTACATCGGGCGGTTCGCCGAGGAGACCGACACGCCCGAGGCGATCGCCGACTACCTGGGGCGCGCCGGCCCGCGCGAGCTCCTGCTCGAGGACGACCTGATGCGCAAGACGGACCTGGCCGCGCTTCCGGGCGTCGTCGAGATCCTGAGCGGGACCGTGGCGGGCCACACCTTCCACCTGCTGCGCAAGGAAGGAACGCCATGAAGTGGGGCAGCGTGGCCGCGGGGGCGCTCCTGGCCGCGCTCGCGGCCGTCCTCCTGTGGGGGACCGGGCTCGTCGCGCCCCCCGAGGGGCTCACCCGGAAGATCGCGGTCGTGTCGGCGCTCTACCCCGGGTCGATCGGGGGGGCGGACGTCGAGAGGATCCCCTGCCCGCCGCTCGCGCACCTGCGCCTCTACGTGGTCTGCACCCAGGAATGCTCGGAGACCTGGATGATCGTCGGCGTGCGCGGCCTTGTACCGGACAACCTGGCGAACCTGGGGCGCGTCCCGCCCCAGCCGGCCGGGGAATCCCGGAAGAAGATCAATGCGGCCGTCGCGGCCGAGGGACTCCGGCTCGACGTGGACGGGGCGCGCGAGATGATCGGCTGCTACATGCGCCTGGAGGGGCTTCTGCCGCAGCTCGTCCTGACGCCGGCCACCCTGTTCGCGCTCGAATCGACGGGCGGGGACGAGGACGAGATGCTCCGCCTCGGCGACAGCCTGGACGAGCCGGATGCCCTGCAGCGCATCGACCCCGAGAGGACGCTCGACGGCTTCAGGGCCGGCCTGATCTACTGGGACGCGTCGAGCCCGGGTCGGCCGGTGATCGAAATGGAGTTCGATCTCGACGAGGACGGGGTCCTGCGATCGCTGGTCGCCCGTCCGTCCGAGAGTGGCCTTCAGGCTCCCGCCGCCCCCGCCGGCGAATGACTGTGGCACAATCCCGCGCGTGATCCGAAGCCACGGCGTCCCGCCCCGATCGACCGGCCGCGCCGCGTCGCGCGGCCGCGGGCTTGCGACGGCCGCGGGCGTGTTCCTGCTCCTCGCCTGTGCCGGCGCGTCGGTCCGTCACCTGGCCACGCCCGACGCGATTCTCGTCCTCGACTCGCACCTCCTGCCGATTGCCGCGCGCGTCGTTGCGCCCGGCTGGCGCCTTGCTCCACCGCTTCTGCTGCGGGTTTCGACCTATCCCGCGTCGCCGCGGACCCTGCGCGCCGATCTAAGCGGCGAGCACGCGGCCTTCAGCAGGGAGGGGGCGCGAGTGTCGGTCGAGGCGGAGATGACCTACTCCGTCCCCGCCGGGCACGTCCTCGATCTGCACCGCCTCCACGGGCCGGGATTCGAGCGCGACTGGCTGACGGCGCTGCTCGGCCGGAAGGTCACCGAAACCCTGGCGACGGTCGACTACGACCTGGTGCGCAATCGCGACGCGGAGCTGCTCCGGGCCGTGCGCGAGACGCTCGGGCGGGAGATGGAGCCGGAAGGGGTGCGGATCGAAGCGCTGCGCATCGCCCCGGTGGCGGCGCCGGGGGAAGGGGCAGGGACCATTCTGAAGGCGCAGCAGGCGCCGCTGCCCCGGCGCGTGGTGCTGATCGGTGTCGACGGCTTCGACTGGAGGATCATCGATCCTCTGGTGCGGCAGGGGCGGATGCCGAACCTGGCGAGGCTCATCGCGCGCGGCGCGCGCGCGAACCTGAAGACGATCCGGCCGATCCTATCGCCGGTGATCTGGACCAGCATCGCCACCGGGGTCAAGCCGTCGCGACACGGTATCGTCGACTTCGTGGTCAACGCGCCCGGCACCGGCGCGCTCGTCCCGGTGACCAGCGCGATGCGCCAGGTGCCGGCGCTCTGGTCGCTCGCCAGCCGGCAGGGGATCGCCGTGGGTGTCGTCGCCTGGTGGGCGACCTGGCCGGCCGAGGCCGTGCAGGGGGAGATCGTCACCGACCGCGTCGCCTTCCAGCTGTTCAACAAGGAGCTGAACGAAGACTGGAAGAGCGCCGAGCCTGCGAAGGCCCGGGGCAAGACCTGGCCGCCGGAGCTGTTCGAGACGATCCGTCCGCTCATCAGGGCGCCCGGCGACCTGAGAGACGCCGACGTGGCGCCGTTTCTCGGCGGCGGACGCCTGGGGGCGGCTCTCGCCCCCGAACAGCGCAAGCAGGTCGACGATCTGAAGACGGTCGTGGCGGCGGCCGAGACGTACCACGCCATCGTCCTGCGGATGCTGCGCGAGGGGGGCGCCTCTCCGGCGGCGGCCTCGGGCGTCTCGCTCGGCATGTTCTATTACGAAGGGCCGGACGAGGCGTCGCACCTGTTCATGCGCGACCGGCCGCCGCTCCTGCCGGGCGTCGACCGGCGCGACATGGATATGTTCGGGCCGGTCGTCGATCGGTACTACGAACACCAGGATCGCTACATCGGCGAAGTCGTGGCGGCGGCGGGGACGGGCGCGACGATTCTCCTGTGCTCCGATCACGGTTTCAAGTCGGACGCCGGCCGGCCGCGCGACACCGACTCCCGCATCGACAAGGGAAACGCCGCCGACTGGCACAGCCCGATCGGCGTCTTCGTCGCCGCCGGGCCGGACATCAAGGCAGGCTTCGAGCTCGCCTCCGCGTCGATCCTCGACATCGCCCCGACGGTCCTGGCCCTGTTCGGGCTGCCGGTGGCGCGCGACATGGACGGCCAGCCGCTCGCCGACATGATGACCGCGGACTTCCTCGGCTCGCATCCGGTCGCCTGGGTCGACTCGTACGGCGGGGCGCGCCGCCCCGGCGAGAGCGAGATCGCCCAGTCGTCCGAGGGGGACGCCGAGCTCCTCGAGAAGCTGAGAAACCTCGGGTACATCGGCGAGGAGCGGGCCACCGCCAAGAACAACCGCGGCGTCATCGCCCTCGACGAGGGAGACATCGACGGCGCCATCGGCAGCTTCGAGGCGGCGCTCGCGACCGGCGAGGGCGGGTCGATGGCGCGTCTCAACCTGGCGCGCGCCTGGATGACCAAGGGGGATCTCGACAAGGCGGGCCGCTACACCGCCGAGGCGCTGCGGGCCGAGCCGGACAACAAGCAGGCGCTGCTCCTCGCCGGCGGCGTCGCGGCGAAGCGCGAACGCCGGGACGAGGCCGAGGCGGCGTACCGCCGGGCGCTGGCGATCGACCCGTCGTTCACCCCCGCCCGCTCGAAGCTGGGAGAGCTCCTGCGCAAGCGGGGCCGCGACGACGAGGCGCTCGCCGAGTTCCGCAAGGTGATCGAGATCGCCCCCCTCAGCCCGGTCGAATACAACAACATCGGCAACATCCATCGTGAGCGCCGGCAGATCGACAAGGCGATGGAGATGTACCGCGAGGCGCTGCGCTGCGACGCGCAGTACATCGGCGCCTACAACAACCTCGGCCTTTGCCTTCAGGAGAAGGGGAGGCTGGACGAGGCGAAGGCGCTGTACGACAAGGCACTCGCCATCCGGCCGGAGAACCCGATCCTGCGCAACAGCATGGGGACGCTCCTGGCGTTGCAGGGGGACAAAGAAGGAGCGATCGACGAGTTCCGGCGCGCCGCCAGGGCCGACCCGAAGTGGCCGATTGCCGCCGGTAACCTGGCGACGCTGTTGTTCGAAACCGGCCAGGCGGCCGAGGCGAAGGAGGCGTTCGAAACCTGGATCGGCGTCGAGCCCGCTTCGATCGAGGCGCGCCTCGGCCTCGCCCTGTCGCTTCTCGCGACGCGGGACGAGACGGGCTCCGTCGCGCAGTTCGAGGAGGTCCTGAAGCGCGACCCGGGGAATTTCCGGGCGCACGTCGCCCTCGGCGAGACGTTCCTGAAGCAGGGGAAACCCGACGAGGCCCGCTCCCACCTGGAGGCCGCCGCCCGCATCGAGCGCGGCATCCCGCGGGTCTACAACGGCCTGGCCGAGGCCTACCTGAAGCTCGGGCTGCGGAAGGAGGCCGGCGACGCCCTGCGCCGGTCGCTGGCGCTCCAGCCGGATCAACATGCGGTGCGCCGGCAGCTGGCGGATATCGGCGGCTAGGAGCCGCCCTTGCCGAACTTGAACACAATGCCGCCATGCAGGCTGTTGAAGCCGATCGACTCGCGGGTGCTCCGGCCCATCCCTGTGCCCGCGTTGCAGCACGATCCGCCGCTGATCGGATCGGCCACGAATCCATCCCAATTCGATGCGGAGTACCCCGCCCAGTAGCCCAGATTCCCGTACACCCAGACGGCCCGCAGGTCGATTTCGCGGGTCTCGCCGCGGACATGGTCGTCGCTGGAGGAATTCCGATCCACCGTTGTTCCGGCTCCGATCACGGTCTGGTCCGCCACGGCGTCCGAGCTCGCCTGGAGGAACGAGTACACGAGACTTCCCTCAATGGCGAAGTGTGGCGTGAAGCCGAAATGGGCCGTCGCGCCGACCCGGACTCCGACCGCGTCCGATTCGATATGCTTGGTCTGGATGTACGTGGTCGGAGTGTAGCTCGAGTCGGTTCCGTCGAAGCCCTGATCCTCCTCGAAGGTTGCGGATCGCAGCCCCATGAGCCAGCTGAGCGAATTCTTCTCGCTCGCCGCGATGGGGCGAACGTACTCGACATCGATGGTCGTCGCCTTGATCTTCGAGGCGATCTGCGCCGTCACCGGACCGGCCATGTAGGATCCGCTGTTGTTGTACCCATAGGTAAAGATGGTGGGGTAGACGTAGTTGCTGTTGAGGGTCTCGTTCGAGGTCTGCTCGTTGTCGAACGACCAGTAGGACACCGACAGCCTGCCCATCCTGTTGCCCAACCCGTAACCGACCTTGATCTTGTAGGTGAAATCGCTGTCGTTGTCGACGACCAGCCGGCTGACGAAATTGCTGGGGGGGTCGACGACCGCGGCGTAGCTCTGTTCGAAACTGTTGGGCTGCGTGGTGGCGAGATCGAGGGCGACGAACCATCCGCTGTAGTCCTCATCCGCCGCCTTCGAAGGGGCCCAGGCGGCGAGCGCCAGGACGCCTCCGATCGCGAGGAGTTTCAGAAGTGCCGGGTTTCTCGACCCATGCATCAGGGTTCCTCCACAGGTTCACCGCGACGGGTCAGTGCGTGAGGGGAACTGCCAAGATGATCCAAGGCGAGGGGAACATATTCCGCGCGGCAATTCAGTGTCAAGAGCAGGGTCCCGGCCGGAGACGGTGAGCGGTTCTAGATCTTGTAGTGGTTCCGGTAGTACTCGAGATATTCGCCGGTCTTGATCGGCTGCCACCAGGCGCGGTTCGCCGAGTACCAGGCGATGGTCTCGTCGAGGCCCTTCTCGAAGGGGACGCGCGGCGTCCACCCGAGCTTCCCCAGCTTGGAGCAGTCGAGCGCGTAGCGCCGGTCGTGACCGGGCCGGTCCTGCACGTAGCGCAGGAGAGTGCGGGGCTTTCCGAGGACATCGAGGATCCGCTCGGTGATCTCGAGGTTGCGCCTCTCGTTCCCGCCGCCGATGTTGTAGACCTCTCCCGGCACGCCGCGCTCGACCATGACGTCGATCGCCTCGCAGTGGTCCTGGACGTACAGCCAGTCGCGCACGTTCTGACCGTCCCCGTAGAGCGGCAGCTGCTTGTCCTCGAGGGCGTTGGTGACGAACAGGGGAATCACCTTCTCGGGGTACTGGTTCGGGCCGTAATTGTTCGATGCGCGGCTGATGAACACCGGCAGGTTGTAGGTCGCGAAGTAGGAATACGCCAGACGGTCGGCGGCGGCCTTGCTCGCCGAGTACGGGTTGGTCGGCATCAGGGCGTCGGTCTCGACGCTGCGGCCCTTCGCCACGCTGCCGTACACCTCGTCGGTCGAGATCTGCACGAACGCCTTGACCCCGCGGGCGCGGGCCGCCTCGAGCAGGGTGTAGGTGCCGTAGATGTCCGTGCGGATGAACCCCTCGGGATCGCCGATCGAGCGATCGACGTGGGTCTCGGCCGCGAAGTTGAAGATGAGATCGACGCCCCCGTCGATGGCGCGCTCGACGTCCTGCCGCGAGGAGATGTCCCCGCGCACGAAGCGGTAGCGGGGATTCCCTTCGAGATCCTGCAGGTTGGCGGGGTTGCC
>DATNEZ010000415.1:0-5311 GCA_035606645.1 Binatia bacterium | reverse complement strand
GACGGGCAAGCGCATCCGCCGCCTGCCCCTGCAGGCCGGCGATCTGGCCGGGACGGCCTAGGAGTGTGTCCGCGCTTCGGCGCGGTTCCTGGCCCCTTCGAGGATCACCCATGCTGGCCATCTCGGAGCGTCTGCGAGAGCTGGTGGCCCGCGGCCGGCGCGTCGTGGCCTTCACCGGGGCCGGGATCTCCGCCGAGTCGGGGATCCCGACCTTCCGGGCCCAGGACGGCTTCTGGGAGAACGAATCCCTCATGGAGCTCGCGACGCCTGAGGGATTCGCGCGCGACCCGGCGAAGGCGTGGGCCTGGTACGATGCCCGCCGGCGGCAAATCAGCGCCTGCGCCCCGAACGCCGGTCACGCCGCCCTGGCGCGCTACGGCGCTGCGCACCCCGACTTCAGGCTGATCACCCAGAACGTGGACGGCCTGCACCAGGCGGCCGGGAGCTCCGGGGTCATCCGGCTGCACGGCGACATCTTCAGCGTCCGCTGCACCCGCGAGGGGACGGCCCGCGAGGACCGCCGGGTGCCGCTGCCCGAGATCCCGCCGCGCTGCGCCTGCGGGGCGCTTTTGAGGCCGGACGTGGTCTGGTTCGGAGAGCGCCTGCCGGAGGACGCCGTGCGGGAAGCGGCCCTGGCCGCGGGACAGGCCGAGCTATTCCTCTCCATCGGGACATCCTCGGTGGTGTATCCTGCCGCGTCACTTCCGGAGATCGCCGGGGGGAGCGGCGCCTGCCTGGTGGAAATCAACATCGAGCCGACGCCCCTGTCTCCCCTGGCCGACGAGGTGATCAGGGCGCCGGCGGCCGAAGCCCTGCCGGATCTGCTTGGAGCCTGACCGTGCGCGGACTGTACCTCGACTGCTTCTCGGGAATCAGCGGCGACATGTTCCTGGGGGCCCTCGTGGACCTGGGGGTCGAGCCGGCCTGGCTGCGCTCGCGGCTCCGGCTCCTCAAGGTCGGGGGGTACACCCTGACCGCGCGGCGGGTGACGCGCAGCGGGCTGTCGGGGACCAAGGTGGACGTCGAGGTCGCGGCCGGCCGGCAGCCCGAGCGGCGCCTCTCCGACATCGCCAGGATCGTCGGGCGCAGCCGGCTCTCCCCCGAGGTCCGGCGCCGCGCCATGGCCGCCTTCACGGTGCTGGTGGACGCCGAGGCCCGCGTGCACCGGATCTCCAGGGAGAAGGTCCACCTCCACGAGGTCGGGGCGGTCGACGCCATCGTGGACATCGTCGGCACGATGATCGGCCTGGAGAAGCTCGGCTGGCCCCGGGTCGCCTGCTCGCCCCTGCACGTCGGGCGCGGCATGACGACCATGGAGCACGGGACGTTCCCGGTCCCGCCCCCCGCCGTGGTGGAGATCCTGAAGGGGAAGCCGGTCTACGCCACCCACGTCGAGGGTGAGCTGGTGACGCCGACCGGCGCGGCGCTGGCCGTGTCGCTGTCGGCCGACTTCGGCCCGCTGCCGCCGATGCGGATCGCCAGGGTGGGATACGGCGCCGGCTCGAAGCAGTTCGAAAACCACCCGAACCTGCTGCGCGCGCTGTACGGCGACCTGCTCAAGGAGGCGGTGCTGCACCAGACCGTCCTGGTGCTCGAGACGACCATCGACGACATGAACCCCCAGCTGTACGGGCACCTGATGGAGCGCCTGTTCGAGGCGGGGGCGCTGGAGGTCTTCTACACGCCGATCCAGATGAAGAAGAGCCGCCCCGGCACCATGGTGAAGATCATCTGTCCCGAGATGCGGATCGAGGCGGTCTCCGAGGTCATCTTCCGCGAGACGACGACGATCGGCTTCCGCTACCAGCCGATGGGCCGGATCGAGCTGGCGCGCCGGACGGTGACGGCGAAGACGCCGCACGGGCCGATCCGGATGAAGGTGTCCGTCTACAATGGCGAGGTTGTGCAGGTAACACCCGAGTACGAGGACTGCCGCCGCGCGGCGTTGAAAGCGGGCCTGCCGCTCAAGCAGGTGATGCGGGAGGCGGCGGCCGCCTACGTCCCGCCGCGGGGGACCCCCGCGTCGCTCGCCGCCTGGGCCCTGCCGCCCGAGCCGCTGGGCCGGGACCGGGGCGCCAGCCGAAGGAGGAGCCGTTGATCTACGACAAGGTCCGGGCGACACGCATGATGCGCGTCGTCCTCGACGTGACCGAGGGGGCCCTCGACCTGGCGACCCGGCCGGGGGGGGAGATGGCCCTGCGCCTGCCCGCCATGGAGGCCGAAAAGAAGATGCGGTCGTTCGCCGCCAAGGGGGACGTCGACGCCATGTACAACGAGTACGTGCAGCTCCTGAAGCTGGGGCCGACGGTCGGCACGATCCTCGAGCGGCGCCATCACAAGAGCTTCGAGTCGGAGTTCTACCGGCTGTTCAAGATCTACCTGGAGCCGGACGAGCGCTCGTAGGAGCCGGCTCCGCCCGGAAAGGAACACGGACGTGGCCCGCAAGTACTACCTGACCACCCCGATCTACTACGTCAACGACCAGCCGCACATCGGCCACACCTATACAACCGTGGTGGCGGACGTGATCGCGCGCTTCCACCGCATGATCGGGCACGAGGTTCATTTCCTGACCGGGACCGACGAGCACGGGCAGAAGATCGAGCGCGCCGCCCAGACGAAGGGGCTCAAGCCGATCGAGCTGGCCGACCAGGTCGTCGAGAGGTTCCGCGGGTTGTGGCGGACGCTCGGGATCTCGAACGACGACTTCATCCGCACGACGGAAGACCGCCACCGCCGGGGGGTCGAGAAGCTGTACCAGAAGATCCTCGCCGCGGGGGACATCTACAAGGACAAGTACTCCGGCTGGTACTGCGTCAGCGACGAGACGTTCTATCCCGAGAGCCAGATCGTCGACGGCAAGTGCCCCGACCAGGGGCACAAGGTGGAATGGACCGAGGAGGAGTCGTACTTCTTCCGCCTGTCGAAATACCAGGAGCCCCTCCTGAAGCACTACCGGGAGAACCCCGGCTTCATCCACCCCGAGACCCGCCGCAACGAGGTCGTGGCGTTCGTCGAGTCGGGCCTGCGCGACCTGTCGATCAGCCGCAGCAGCTTCTCCTGGGGGATCCCCCTGCCGGGGGATCCGAAGCACGTCCTGTACGTCTGGTTCGACGCCCTCAGCAATTACATCACGGCGCTGGGCTACGGCGGCGACCGCAAGCTCTACTCGCGGTTCTGGCCGGCCGACCTGCACCTGGTCGGCAAGGACATCCTGCGCTTCCACGCGGTCTACTGGCCGGCCTTCCTGATGGCGGCCGGCGAGCCGCTGCCGAAGCGCGTCGTGGCGCACGGCTGGTGGCTGCGCGACGCCGCCAAGATCTCCAAGTCGAGGGGGGGCGTCGTCGATCCCCTGCCGCTCGTCGAGGCGTTCGGCGTCGACCCGGTGCGCTACTTCCTGATGCGGGAGATGGTGTTCGGCCAGGACGCGAACTATTCCGACGAGGCGTTCATCGAAAGGGTGAACACCGACCTGGCGAACGACCTGGGGAACCTGCTCAGCCGGACGCTCAAGATGATCGAGGACTACTGCGGCGGCAAGATCCCCCGGACCGACCCGCGCTTCCGCGAGGACGAGCCGCTCAAGGCCGCCGCGAAGGATGCCGCCACCGCGCTGGTGAAGGGGTTCGAGGAGCTCGACTTCAGCACCGGCCTGGCGCGCGTCTGGAGCTTCATCGGTCTGTTGAACCGCTTCATCGTGCAGAACGAGCCATGGAAGCTGTCGCAGGACCCCGGACGGCGCTGGGCGCTCGACTCGGTCCTCTACACGGTCGCCGAGGGGCTGCGCATCGTGGGGGTCCTGGTGGCGCCCGTCATGCCGCGCTCGGCGTCGGAGCTGTGGAAACGCCTGGGGCTCGGCTCCGACCCGGGGGCCGCCAGCCTGCAGCACGTCACCTGGGGAGAGCTGAAGCCCGGGACCACCATCGCCCGCGGCGAATCGCTCTTCCCGCGCATCGACAAGGCCGCGTACCTCAAGGACGCAGAAACCCAGAGGGAGACACGCATGGACACGCCTCAACCGACGGCACCGCAGCCCCCCGCCCCCGCGCCGGCAATCCCTTCGGCGCCCGCTCCGCAGGCCGCGGCCGCCGGCCCGGCCGAGATCGCCATCGACGACTTCGCCAGGGTCGACCTGCGCACCGCGAAGATCGTCGCGGCCGAGAAGGTGCAGGGGGCCGACAGGCTGCTGAAGCTCACGGTCGACATCGGGACCGGGACGCGCACCATCGTGGCCGGCATCGCCGCGAAGTACAGCCCCGAGTCGCTGGTCGGCAAGACGGTCGTCGTCGTCGCCAATCTCAAGCCGGCCAAGCTCAGGGGGGTCGTCTCGCAGGGGATGCTGCTCGCCGCCTCCGACGCGGGGGGCCAGCCGTACATCCTGACCACCGAGGAGCCGGTCCCGCCCGGCTGGAAGGTGAAGTAGCGCCCTTGCTCAGCGACAGCCACGCCCACCTGACGCTGGAGCACTTCGATCCCGACCGCGACGAGGTGATCGCGCGAGCCCGGGCCGCGGGGATCGAGCGCCTGGTCACGGTGTCCTCGTTCATCGGCGACGCCGCCGCCTGCGCCGACCTGGCGGCGCTGCACGACTTCATCCATTTCACCGCCGGCGTCCACCCGCACGAGGCGAAGCACTGGACCCCCACGGTCGCGGGGTACATCCGCCAGGCGGCCGGGCGTCCCAAGGCGGTCGCCATCGGCGAGATCGGCCTCGATTACCACTACGATTTCTCGCCCCGCGAGGACCAGCGCCGCGCCTTCCGCGATCAGATCCACCTGGCGCGCGAGGTCCGGCTGCCGATCGTCATCCACACGCGAGAAGCCTGGGACGACACGCTGTCGATCCTGCGCGACGAGCGCGCCTCGGAGATCGGCGGCGTCTTCCACTGCTTCTCGGGAGGGCCGGACGAAGCGGCGCGCTGCCTCGACCTCGGTTTCTACCTGTCGTTCGCGGGACCTTTGACCTTCAAGAACGCGGGCGCCCTCGCCGAGGCCGCGGCTTTCGCCCCCCTCGACCGGCTACTGTGCGAGACCGACTCGCCGTACCTGACGCCGCACCCCTTTCGCGGCAAGCGCAACGAGCCGGCGCGCGTCGTGCACGTCGTCGAGCGGCTCGCGGCCCTCAAGAGCCTCGACCCCGCGCAGGTCGGCGAGGCGACCACCCGCAACATGGAGCGGGCCTTCCGATTGACCTGACGTCCGGCCGGGCGTAGCATGCGGACGATGCAGAACGGAAGCCACTGCCCCACCTGCGACGCGTCCATCCCCCGTGGTGTGACCCCCTGCCCCGATTGCGGCAGTTTTCTGGCCG
>DATNEZ010000407.1:0-3413 GCA_035606645.1 Binatia bacterium | reverse complement strand
GAGCGCCCCGAGGCTGCGGAACATCCCCCAGCGGGACGCGGCGTCCGGAGGCACGGTCGGACTGATTTCGATCGGCTCGCGCTGGCCCGACTGCCGGCCCGAGCGGCAGAAGGCGACGAGGACGCTCCTCGGGTCGGGCCCCAGGACCTCGATCAGCTGGCCGGTGGCGTCCGTTCTCGGCACCGTCAGCGCGGGCGGAGCCTCGGGGAGCGCCGGTTCGCCTGCCGGCTCGGTGACGGGATGCCTCGGCGAGGCGGCCGCGGACGCGATGAGGGACGGCTCCCCCTGCCGCGCATAGTAGTCCCCCCAGACGTCATGGATGTGCACGCCGAGGGCGGCCAGGATCAGCGCGCCGACGCTGTAGACCATGAGGTTCCACACTCCATGGGACACGGAGGTCTGCGGAGGCGGAGGGGTCCGGCTCTCGATGGCCGCCTTGTGCTGGAGCGCCTTCGGGACGGTGATCCGGTTGTCGGCCACGCGCAGGGCGAGCTCCATCGGCAGCCGGTGGCGCTGCGAGAGCCGCAGGGCCAGCGCGCGGCGATCCCCGCGCTCGACCGCCTGCTGGGGTGTGAGGCAGCCGTCCCGCACCGCTGCGGCGAACCCCGCGTCGTACGGGACGTCCGCTTCCGCAAGAGACGGACGGGCGCCCGGCGCAGGGACCGCCGACCGGACCGTCGGTGCGCCCCCCTGGGCCGTGTCGCCAGGGGAGACCGCGGCGGGCGCCCCCTCGGCCAGCGCGTCGCGCAGCGCCTCTTCCAAGGCGGATCGGTCCGAGGCCGGGGCCTTGGAGGCCGGCGGCTTCCCACCCCCCTGGCGGATCCCCCGCGCTTCCTCCAGGGACATGATCCCTTCGAGGACCGAGTAGGCGCTGGCCAGGTCGATCTTGTTCGTCTCGGAGAAGGCCCTGGCCGCGCGATAGCGCTCCTGGTCCCCCGTGCCCCGCGACCTGTCCACGGAGAACCGGTAGCTCCTGCCGCAACCGGAGCAGGGCACGACGAGGGGGGCCTCGAGACGGGCCGGGAGCTGCACAGGGGTGATAGCGCGGCATTGGGCGCAGCGGAAGCGCATCGGCACCTCGTCGTCCCGGCGGCCACGGCCCCGGAATGACGACAGGGGGTTGACGGACTGAATCTAGGGTCCTAAGTTACCGGTGTCAAACGGGATCGCCCGCTGCGCGGGGAGGAGGCTCGGTGTCGAACCTGTTCGAGAATCGGATCGTCAGGCCCGTGCGGATCGTCACCGACAACCTGACGTTCGACGGCCTTCTGAACATCAGTCTCGGCGCGCGCACGCTCGACGAGCTCAACCTGACCAGCCGCCCCTTCCTCGTCCTGTCCAATCCCGTCCTGCAGTCCGGGACGTGGGACATGGACGAAGGCTCCGTCGTGATCAACAAGTCGTTCATCACGTTCGTGCTCGAGATCCCCGACCTGGGGGCCGCCCTCGCCAAGGTCGCCGAGGAGCCGGAGATGCGCCGCTTCGCCCGGGCCGCCCTTCGCCTGCGGACGCGCGATCATGCCATCGAGGGATACGTCCACTCGGGCCCCGGCAGCAGCTCGCTCGTGAGGCTGAACCAGGCGACCCACCCGTTCATCGCGCTCCAGTCGGCGACGGTGAAGGGGCCCGGCGGGGAGTTCGGCACTCCGTTCCTGGCGGTCAACCGGGCGCACATCGTGTCGGCGCAGGAGATGTTCAACGTCAGCGCCGTCCCCGAAGAAGTGGCCGCCGCCTCGGGCGACGCCTCGTCCTGACCGATCCTCAGCGCTGACGGAAGCCTACGATCTCGAACGGGAATTCCTGCTGGATCGACGAGATGGCGGTCGAGCAGTAGCCGGTGTCCCCGGTCCCCCCGCCCGCGTTGTTGTACGTGGCGACGGCCGCCCCGTCATCGGAATTGCCGAGGAGACCGTCCGCTCCGGAGCAGTCGTCCGAGGTCCACATCACCCCGTCCGGGCCGGCGATGTTGGCGATGAAGTTGGCGCCGAGGATGGCGCCGTTCCCTCCGCCGGTGCGCTGAAAATTCCCCTTGCCGACCGTGAAGATCCCCCCCGTCCAGGAGGCGTTGCCGTTGAACGTGAGGGTGCCGGTCACCCACAGGAGGCCGCCGCCGTTCCATCCGCCGCCGACCGTGTAGTCCCCCTCGATGTAGACGATTTTCGGCGCCGCGGTCGTGCCGAGGTCGCTGTTGGCGGTCGATGGACCGCCGATGACGGCGGCGGAGGCCCGCACCTTGCGCGCCAGGTCGTGGAGGTCGGCGCAGCTGGTCCAGGACGGATCGATCGATCCCGAGACGTTCGTCACGGTGTCGAGCCCGGTGAAGCCCCCCGACGTATAGGTGGACGGCTTCTTCACGCCCGCCTCGGCCGACGCCTCCGAGGCGGCGCCGATCACCCCCACGACGGGCACCGTCAGCCCCGGAATGCCCCCGGCGCAATCGTTCCCCGTGTACTTCTTCGCATTGCTGTTGCCTCCGTCGAAATTCGCCGTCGGGCCGATCATCGTGATGGTCGCCGGCAGCGCGGGGAAGCCGGTGCGCTCGACGATCGCCTGCACCTTCTCGGAGGCGTACTGCGTCTGGGCGGCGATGGCGGTGATGACGACCCGGTCGTTGGAATCGGTCCGGTTCGACCGTCCGTCCACGGCGTCGTTGGTGAGGAAGGCGACGTATCGCCCCGATCCGAACGACGTGACCCCCTTCAACGGCGCGTCGTCGCCGTAGCCGGTGAACCCGATCGGGTCGCCGGCGGAGTCGAACAGGGGCCTGAGCGTCGCCGGATCGCAGTCGATAGTACCGTTCGGGCCCGCGGCGCTCGTCAGCTCGTCGTCGAAGGAGTTGCGCAGCGCGTCCGAGGCCCCGGCCAGGTTGATGACCCGAAGCGTCTCCCGCGCGTCCTCGAGCCCGGCCTCGGAGACGTAGAACACGGTCTTCGCGCGCAGATCGACCTTGCCCATCTTCATCTCGTTCTCGGTGACGAACAGGAGCGCGGCCCCCATGGAGGTCAGGAGCGCCAGGACGAAGATGGCCATCACCAGCGCCGAGCCCCGTTCGGATTGCCTCACACGGTCTTCCTCAGGACGACCTCGCTCGAGACCGTGTAGCGGATGTACTGGCCGCTGCGGGGGTCGGGCGCCGGCGACTGGGCCGTGATCCTCACGGTTATGCGCGTCGGATTCGGCGTGGCGTCGGGGACGAACATCGTTTCGGCGACCCCGTCTCCATCCGAATCGTTGGAGATCGTGTCCGCCAGGATCACGAACGGCTGGGTGGTGTCGCTCGTCGTGCGCCATTCCACCCGGTTTCCGACCCAGCGGATGAGGACGTCCTCGCCGGAGTCGCTGGTGTCGCCGTCTTCGTTGAGGTCGGCGAGGGTTTCGATGTAGTTCGTCGTTCCGGTCGGAGACGGATCGAG
>DATNEZ010000399.1:0-2809 GCA_035606645.1 Binatia bacterium | reverse complement strand
GTCTCGTCGCCGTCCAGATTCGGCGACGCATTGGGATTCGTGAACGGGCCGAAGGTCCGCTGATTAGGGAGCACCGACAACGGATGGATGCCGCCGCCATTGCCGAAATACTGCCCGGAGAAGCGGAACACCCCCGAAGGCCAGCCGCCGAACTTCCGCATGTAATAGCTGTCGGTGTTCTGCACCAGCAGGCTGTTGATGGCGTCGTTGTCCACGTCGTTGTCGAGGTTGATGCCGCCGCTGGCGTAGGAGTTCACCGTCTGGATGTCGAGGTTCAGCCCGAGGCGCTGGAACTCGACGGTGTACCCGAAGCCGCGCGCGTCGGCCGCCTGGTTCACCTTGGCGACGATGGGCGACTCGAGGATGTCGAACAGGGCTTCCACTTTTTCGGGAGTCGCGGCGTCACGCGGCACGGCGTAGTTGTCGCACGCCGTGGCGCCCCCCACAGGCGTGGCCGGGTCGCCGTCCCCCGAGTGCCAGACGCCGAACTTGTTGAGCCCGCCGCTCGTCTGGAACCCGCACAGGCCGGAGGTCTTGTACTCCCACAGCGGATTGACGCTGACCCCGGAGGGGGTGCTGTTGGGATGGCGGAACGGCACCCACCCGCCGCTGTTGTTGTCGAGATTCCACGGCGCGCGGTGGGCCGGGTCGGCGGGGCTGTTCGAGTTGAGGATGCCGCGATCGAGCGACCCGTTCGGAATCAGGTCCCGCTCGGTGGCGGCGTCGAGGGCGTCGTTGAGGTTGAGGTCCTCCCCCTCCTCGTTGGTGAAGTGCCCCGCGGGCGCTCCGGATCCGCTGAACAGGCTGGAGAAGGCGACGTCCTCCGCCGGAAGGACGTAGCCGAGGACCGGATCGACGCCGCCCGGGGCATCGATGACGCCGTTGCGGTTGAGGTCGCGGACTTCGCGCCCCCCGGCCAGGTGATCGGTCGAGTAGCGCAATTCCTCCTTGTCGGAATTGAGCGCGTGGGTGAACGAGTAGGTCTGCCGGCCCAGCCGGACGCCGCGCTCCGACGAGTCGAGATCGAGCCTCATCGTCACGACCCGGTTCGCCACCGGCAGGGCGTTGGCCAGGGCGGGATCGACGTACACCTGGAAGAAGATGGCGTTGGCGCCGCCGTCGGGGAGAAGGCCGATCGGCTTCGGCGAGTCGAGCACCCGCACCGCCCCCGCGCCGGGACCGGTCGGGGTCAGGGTGGCGACGACGTCGGCGTAGGCGTCGCTGCGGGAGCGGTTCTGCACCGCCACGCCGTAGGTGACCACCTCGCCTGCGTCCGGGAAGGGGTCGTTGTCGCATCCCCCCTGGATGGAAACCTGGCTGCCGACGGCGCGGCCCCCCTGGGTGGTGAAGAAAGCGCCGACGAGATCGGGGGAGCAGCGCACGGCCGCTTCGGCGGTCATCGCCGTCTGTCCGGCCGGGGCATAGCGGATCCGCAGCGTCTGGCCGCTGTCGGCTTCGAGGATGCCGTCCCCGCTCACCGCCGGTCCCGCGAGGCGGACCGGCACGGCCGCCGAAGCGCTCGCCCCCGGGACGCCGAGCGCCTGGAACGGGATGCCGGTCTCGGTGTCGAGCACCGTCCCGGCCGGCCCGATGACGGTGAAAGTGGTCGCCGAAGACGCCAGGGCGGCCGAGGCCCCGGGTGTCGTGTCGAGAATCGAGGCGACGGCGCCCGAGCCGCAGTCGTACGACACGCGGTCGAGGCTGACGCGGCTGGCGGGGAACGACTGCGGACCTGCCGGCGGCGGCGGCTCGGCTGCGAAGATCGGACCGGCGAGGACCAGGGCGTACGCCTGCCCGGGCATGTCGAGCAGGGTGTTGCCGTTGTTGTCCTCGCCCGGGTCGAGCCGGCCGTTGTTGTTGTCGTCCTCGTTCTGATCCGGATCCTGCGCCACCGTCGGCACGGTGATGGCGATCACCCCGGGGGTGGCGCCTCCGAGGCCGCGCTTCACGGTGACGCGCCACAGGCCGGCATAGATCGGAGAGTCGGCGAAGGATCGATCGTTGTTGGGATCGGCGGCGAGGTGGATCGCCTCGACCGGGTTGCGCTTGTCGTGCACCTCGGGGGACGCCGTCCGTCCCTTCGACCACTGATCGAACAGCGCGTTGTTCGTCCCCCCCGCGTAGTCGTTGCCGTCGTAGAAGACGTTGTCGGCGGCGCTTCCCGCCGGGCACGGCGTCCCGTCGGGACGCGTGTCGCCGGGCTGCAGGCAGGAGTCGGGACCGGGGCTCTCGAGCCTCAGGTCGAGGTCGTTGACCAGCGGGCCTCCGCTCCCCGCGGGGGAGGGAGGATCGATCCAGGCGAGCGCCATCCGGAGCTGCGCCGCCGCCACCGCCAGGCCTCCGGAGCCGGTCGGCACGGTCGAGGGGGAGGCGACGCGGAACAGGTGCGAGCGGGACGTGCTGGCGCCGTTGTCGATGAGCCCTTCACCGGTCCCCCAGCGGTCGAAGACCAGGAGCCCCGCCGCGGGATACTCGCGCGGCGACAGGGACACCGGGTGGAGGACGAAATCGTCGCTCCAGCTGGCGAGCGGCAGGACGCTGGTCAGGACCGTCCTGCCGTATCCCTGCTCGCTGTTGCACATCACCCCGACCGAGGCGCCGTGGGTCGCGGTCAGGTCGATGCAGCGCGTGCGGCGCAGGGTGCGGTCCCCCGCGTCGTGCTCCCCCTGCGTCCCGATCCCCCCTTCGTTGAAGTCGGCGGACGCCGCCAGCGCCGCCTTGACCAGGGCGCCGCTGATCCCCGGCATCCGATCGCCGGCGGGGCCGCGGCCGCCGGTCGGGTAGAACCCCTGCGCGAAGTAGTCGCGCA
>DATNEZ010000383.1:0-2131 GCA_035606645.1 Binatia bacterium | reverse complement strand
GAGACAGGCGGCCGCGCCCCGGGACAGCATTGCGTCCGCCAGCGCAAGGCCGAGGGCCTCGGCCTCGTCGAGACTCCCCTCCCGTCGATCCCTCAGGAGCGGGTTTCCGTCGGGGCCCGCAACCAGGCCGCGCAGGAGGAGGCGCGGGCCGTCGACCTCGCCGACCGCGGCGATCGGCGCCTGGCACCCCCCGCCGAGCCCGCGCAGGAAGGCGCGCTCGGCCGCGACCGCCGCGGCCGTCGGCTCGTGGTGATGCGGCCGGAGGAATTCCTCGAGCTCGCGGTCCTGGTCGCGTATCTCGATCGCCATCGCTCCCTGGCCCGGCGCGGGGAGCATCTCCTCGAACCCGAGCACCGATCCCTCGAACTCGATCCCCAGGCGGCTCAGCCCGGCCCGGGCCAGCAGGATGGCGTCACAGTCGCCGCGCTTCAGCTTCGCCAGGCGGGTGTCGACGTTGCCGCGCAGGTTGCGAATCTCGAGATCGGAGCGCAGCGCGCGGATCTGGCAGGCGCGGCGCGGGCTGCCGGTGCCGACGACCGCCCCCCGCTTCAGCCCGGCGATTCCGGGGGCGCCGGGGGCCAGCAGGACGTCGCGCGGATCCTCGCGCAAAGGAACGCAGGCGATCCGCAGCCCTTCCGGCTGGGCCGTCGGCAGGTCCTTCAGGCTGTGCGCGGCGAGATCGACCGTGCCGGCCAGGAGCGCCTCTTCGATCTCCTTCACGAACAGCCCCTTCCCCCCCATGGCGGGGAGAGGCTGCTCGGGATGGAGATCCCCCGACGTGTGGATGATCCGGATGCTCGCGTCCCGGCCGGCTTCCGCGATCCGTGCCCGCAGCCATTCGGCCTGCCGGAGCGCCAGCCGGCTGCCCCGGCTGCCGATGACGAAGGACCTCACGCGCGCCTCACCGCTCGTCCTGGCGGCGGGAAGGCGCGCTCTCCGCGTGGCCGGCGACGGGAGCCGCGATCGTCTCGTCCCGGTCCGCCTGCACCGGGGCCGCGTCCCCCTCCGCCCCATGCCTGGCGTCCATGCCGAAGATCTCGCGGATCAGCTCGACCCGAAGGCCTCCCCCGTTGAGCGCCGCGGCGCGCTTCAGCGCCACCGTCGGCTGGTGCAGGAGCTTGTTGACCAGGGAGACCGCGAGCAGCCGGACCGCCTCCGCCTGGTCGGGGGTCAGCTCCCCGAGACGCGAGTGGAACCGCTCCAGCTCGGCCAGGGCGATCTCGTGCAGCCGCTGCCTCAGCTCGACGATGGTCGGCGTCACTTCGAGCGATTTCCGCCAGGCGAGGAACGCGGCCACCTCCCGCTCGATGATCGCCTCGGCCGACTGCACCTCGTGGAGCCGCCCGTCCATGTTGGCCTTCACGACCCCCTGCAGGTCGTCGAGATCGTAGAGATACACGTTGTCGATCTCGTGGACCGCGGGGTCGACGTCGCGCGGCACGGCGATGTCGATGAAGAAGATCGGACGGCCCCGCCGGGCCCGGCTCACCCGCAGGGCGTCCTCGCGGCCGATCACCCGGTGCGGCGCCGCGGTCGAGGCGATGACGATGTCGGCCCGCTCCATCTCCTCGAACAGCCGGTCGAAGGGGACGGCCCGTCCGCCGAGCTCCCGGGCCAGCTCGTCGGCGTGCTGGAACGACCGGTTCGCCACGGCCACCGCGCGGACGCCCTCCGACTTCAGCTGCTGCGCCGCGAGACGCGCCATCTTGCCCGCCCCCACGACGAGGACCGAGTTGTCGTCCAGGTCCCCGAAGATGTCCCGCGCCAGCGAGACCGCCGCGCAGGCGATCGAAACCGGGTTTCGGGCGATGCCGGTTTCGGTCCTGACCTTCTTGGCGGCGCTGAAGGCCCTGCGGAACAGAGCGTCGAGGACCGGGCCCAGGGACCCGGCCCGCCCGGCCGCGGCGTAGGCCTCCTTCACCTGCCCCAGGATCTGCGCCTCGCCCACCACCATCGAGTCGAGCGACGAGGTCAGCCGGAACACGTGCCGGACCGCTTCGGGGCCGCGGTGCAGGTAGCAATGACGCTCCAGCTCGTCCAGGGCGATCGGGCGCTCCCGTTCGAGGAAGCGCGCCAGGATCGCCCCGGCGTCCGCGGCGGACGCGGTGACGATCAGCTCGGTCCGGTTGCA
>DATNEZ010000361.1:0-3833 GCA_035606645.1 Binatia bacterium | reverse complement strand
GACAGCCCCCCCCATCGACGCACCTGTCCGAGCCGGTGCAGGCGTCGTTGTCGTTGCAGGGAGCGCCGGCACTGAATGCGTGCAGGCACCCGGCCGCGGGATCGCAGGAATCGGTGGTGCACGGATTGCCGTCATCACAGGTACTGGGCCGGGACCCGCAGGCCCCTGTGGTGAGGTCGCACGCGTCGTCCGTGCAGGGGTTCCCATCGTTGCATCCCGGCGTGCCGGCGCATTGACCGGTCGGCCGGCACACGTCCCCCTGCGTGCAGGGGCTGCCATCGTCGCAGGTGGAACCCGTCAGGACGACCTGGACCGTGCACGAGCCACGGACGCACATCTCCACCGTGCAGGGATTTCCGTCGCTGCACGGAAGGGGGCCGCTCCCCTGCACGAACGCGCAGACGCCGAACCGGCACTCGTAGTGGTTGCCGCACTGGCCAGCCGGGGGGCAGCCCGTGGGAGACGAATCCGTAAGGCAGCGCTGATCCTGGGGGAGGCAGTTGGCGTGTCCGCACTGCCCTCCCCAGTTGCAACCGTACACGCCGCCGCTGACACAGTTTCCATCCTGGCAGAATTCGTTCACCGTGCAGATGTTCTCATCGAAGCACGACCCCTCGCGCGTCGTGCGCCCGCAGGCGCCGGTCTGCGGATCGCAGGCGTCCACGGTGCATGGGTTGCCGTCGTCGCACGAGACCGCCGCGTGGACGCAGTCTCCCGTGATCGGATCGCAGGAGTCGGTCGTGCACGGCAGGCCATCGTCGCAGTTCCGGGAAGGGGCCTGGCAGCCGATCGCGCCGTCCGTGGCGACGGCGCACCTCTCGCCCCGCGTGCAGGCGTTCCGGTCGTCGCATTCGGCTCCTTGAGGGAGAGGCACGCCGACACACGAACCCGCGGCCCCGCACATGTCTCCGGTGCTGCAGGGGTTGCCGTCATCGCAGGGGCTCCCGGACGGCCGCAGCTGGCCGGCGCAGGCTCCGGATCCATTGCACACGTCGGTGGAGGTGCAGGTGTCGCCGTCATCGCACGCCGTGCCGGAGGCCTTGTTGACGTGGTGGCAGCCCGGCGACGGGTTCCCCAGCAGTCGGTCGCAGCTGTCGGTGGTGCAGGCGTTGTGGTCGTCGCAGTCGAGGGGGTCGTGGCGGCAGGTCCCCATAGCCTCGTCACAGGAGTCGACCGTGCAGGCGTTGTAGTCCTCGCAGGGCGGGCAGGACACCTGCGGCGTGGTTTCGGCCGCTGCCGGCAGGACCCACACCAGCACCGCAATAAAGATGAGAATGGACAGCCGTGGAGGATATCCAGCCTTCGAACCGGCGATGCTCATTTTCATTGAGGACCTCCGTGGCGAGAGCGGCGGCGACGCGTACAAGGCTTGGCCAGTCATATACATCGAGCGGGTCATAGCGTCAACGACTATCGTGGTGCATGGCCCATGCCTTCCATCGTGGTGCGGAGCTTGTTGATCTATTCTCGTAAGACGATGCAACCAATAGACTTACGGCGTTGGACGTCGAGGCGGCTCCATCCCCCTCGGCACCCCCTCGGGACGATCCACAAGCTTCGCACCACCCTGGAAGGATTCCATCGCGCCGGACGCTCTCACCGGTGAGCGGCAAGAGAGGTGCGGTGCCCGGAGCAACCGAAGCCGACAGGGACCTGGTCAGGCGGATGCTGGGGGGAGAGGAGCGCGCCTTCACGGAGTTCTTCGACGGCCACTTCTCCAGGCTCTACCGCTTCGCCCTGCCGCGCCTGGGGCGGGACGCGGACGCGGCGGAAGAGGTGGTCCAGGCGGTCCTGTGCAAGGCGATCTCCGCGATGAGGTCGTGGCGCGGCGAGGCGGCGCTGTTCACCTGGCTCTGCACGTTCTGCATGCACGAGATCGGCAGTCACTACCGGCAATCCGGCCGCCGGCCGGAGCCGCTCGGCCTGATCGAGGACGGGCCGGCGATGATCGTGGCCGACGAGACCCGGCGGAGCGAGGTGGCGATGCTGGTGCACGCGACCCTCGACGGGCTGCGGGACGGATACGGCGACGTGCTCGAGTGGAAATACGTCCTGGGCCTCTCGGTGGACGAGATCGCCTTACGGCTCGGTGTGAGCCCGAAGGCGGCGGAGTCTCTCCTGACACGCGCCAGGCAGGCGTTCCGCGAAGCGTATCCGGCCGGCAGGGGCCCGGGAACGAAGGGACACTCATAAGAAGATGACGAACCCAGGCGGCACCCCTCCCGAAGACGACACGATCGCGCGTCTCCTCGAAGCGGCCGGCCCGCGCTCGACGGCGCCGAAAGAGCGCGAAGACCGCGTCCGGGACGCCGCGCGCGCGCACTGGCGCCGGAGCCTGGAGGCGGCGCCCCGGAGGCGGACCCCGGCCTGGATCGCCGCGGCCCTGGCCGCCGCCGCGGTCCTCGCGATCGTGACGGCATGGGAGATGCGGAGTCGCGGGCAACGGCAGCCCGGCGGGGACATCGTCATCGCGACTCTCCTGCGCTCGGAGGGTTCGATGCGGCGGATCGACGGAACGCCGCCCCGCGCGGACGGCGGGGCGCTTCGCGCCGGCGATGCCCTGCCGCCGGGGACCTCCGTCGAAACGGCCCCGGGCGGGCGCGCCGCGCTGGCGCTCGCCGACGGGTCGTCCCTGAGGATCGATTCCGGAACGCGCGTCCGACTCCTGACCGGCCCGACCCTCGAGCTCGAGCAGGGGGCGATCTACATCGACAGCGGCCCCGGCCAGGGACGGCGGGCCTTTCTCGAGGTCAGGACCCGGCTGGGTGTCGTGCGCGACATCGGCACGCAGTTCGAGGTCCGCCTCACCGCCGACGAGCTGTGGGTGAGCGTGCGCGAGGGGCTGGCCACGCTGGCGACCGCCGGCCGATCGTTCGGGGCGCCCGCCGGCACGAGGCTCGTGGCCGGAGGAACCGGCGTGGAAAGCCGTCCGCTCGAGGACCCGGACTGGAGCTGGGTGCTCGACATCGCCCCCGCCTTCGCAATGGACGGGAAGACCCTCCACGAATACCTCGACTGGCTGGCGCGCGAGACGGGATGGCGGATCGAGTTCGCCGACCCGGGCATCGCCCGCGAGTCCTCGACCGTCGTGCTGCACGGATCCGTCGCCGACCTGAGGCCCGATAGGACGCCGGCGGCGGTCCTCCCCACGTGCGGGCTGAAGCATCGACTGTCCGACGGCACACTCGTCATCGAGCGCCTGGACGGCGCCAGGAGGCCATGATGAACGAAATACCGTACGTGACCCGGCGTCCCGCGGGCGTCCGCCGGACATTCCGATTGCTCCTCGCGACGCTCGCGCTTGTCGCGGCCTGCCGGGCGGCCCGGGCCGAGGACCCGGCCGGCGCCTCGGGGACTCCGGCGGCGGGCAGCCCGGGGGCAGGTTCCGGCCAGCCCGCGTTCCTTTCCGATCGAGGCCCCGGCATCGCCACGTCGCTGTTCGGGACCTACGTGAAGAAGGGGGAGTGGCTGGTCTATGCCTTCTACGAGTACTCGAAGAACTCCGACTTCGAGTACACGCCCGAGGATCTCAACCTCGTGGGGGACCAGGAATTCTTTGGCTCGCTGAAAGAGCACGAGCACCTGCTGTTCCTGTCCTACGGCCTGAGCGATCGCCTGGCGGTGGAGCTCGAGGGCTCCCTGTCCACCCGGTCGACGCTGGACCGGCCGGCGGCGGACACTTCGGGCGGGCCGAGCCATCTGAGCGAATCCGGCCTGGGGGACGTCCAGGCGGAGCTGCGCTGGCGCTGGAAGGACGAGACGGCGCGCCGGCCGGAGATGTTCAGCTACTTCGAGGTCGGCTTCCCTCTCCAGAAGGACAAGGTGCTCATCGG
>DATNEZ010000358.1:0-6705 GCA_035606645.1 Binatia bacterium | reverse complement strand
TTCGATGTGGCAGCCGGGGATGTCGACCTCGACGAAGCGGCGAACCAGGTTCCGGACGTGCGCGTCGCCGCCGTGTCCCGTGTCGGCGTCGGCGATGATGAACGGGCTGAAATCGATCACCGGGGTCGCGGCGCGCTGCGCTTCGGTCATGCGGGCGCGCGCGAAGTGCTGGTTCTTGTCGGCCGCGAGCAGCGCCCGCACCAGAGGGGCCGCCTCGTCCGGCACCGCGCTCAGCGGGTAGCTCGCCAGGTCGGCTCCCGGGTCTTCATGCGCCGAGCCCTTGGCGGAGGTCGCCCACCCTCCCAGGTAGATCGCCTCGATCCCGAGCCGCTTCATCGAGACCGCCTGGCCGGGCGAGTACGGGCCGAAGGTCGTGATCTGCCGGCGCGCCTCGAACAGCTCCCGCAGCCGGGCGTAGAACCCCTCGGCCGCCGACCGTGCGACGGCGTAATCGTCCTGGATGGTCCCCTGCTGCTCCGCCACGTCGGCCGGCGAGTACAGCCGCACGATCCCCTTGAACCGCGGGCTTTCGAAGAATTTACGGGCCGCCTCAACCTGCCTGTCGAATGCGCTCGCGCTCATGCGGGGCTCCTGCCTTTCCGGCCCTTGGCCGGGGCGCCGAAGTCCAGGTTCTCGGTGATCCGCCTGCCGTCCCCGGCCAGCGCTTCCAGGTACAGGCGGACCCGCTTCCCGGCCTCGTCCAGATCCTCATTGTTCAGGTTGATGTTGAGCAGATCGATGAACCACGGCGGCTTGACGTCGGACCTCACGCACGCGTCGACGATGGCGCGCGCGATCGGCAGCGTCGTCGTCTTCGAGTCGTCGTGGACGTCCCGGTTGCCGGCCCGCAGCAGCTTGTCGTACTCCTCGGCGAGCAGCCGCCCGAACACCTCGGGGGTGAACGGCTCGGCGGCCGCCTCGGCGTCCCCGGCCAGGCGGGCCCCCTTGTGCAGCCACTCCCACAGGATGCTGACGCGGATCTCCCCGGTCGCCATGTCCTCCATCAGGTAGAGCACGTCGTCGTCGCCGAAGGAGTCGGCCGGCTTGAGGGCCGCCGCCTGGAACCCCTGGCCGAAGGCGTTGCCGTACTGCAGCGCCACGCTGATCAGGTCGCGGGCGCCGCGGACCGTGCGCGGGGCCGGGTCGAGCGACACCAGCGCCGCGGCATCGGCGTCCGTGTAGCCGAGATCCGGGAATTTAAGCCCCATCTGGTTGTCCGCGCCCGCCTTCTCCCAGACCGGGCGCACGATGTGCACCATCTTCCAGTGCGCCACCCACTTGCCGCTCGCCCCCGCGCTCCGCTCGCGCTCGGCGCCGGCCACCGCACGGCGCATGCCGCTCTCGACGCCGGCCGCGGAGCCGACCGGGATGTTCGGCTCCATCCCCCCCTGCCAGAGGGCGCAGCGGCCGTTCTGATCGCGCGCGTTCACCGCGCGCCTCACGCGGTCTTCATACGTCTTCATGTAGCCGTAGGTCATCGTGACGTCGCCGATGTTCGGATGGTGAAACCTCGGGTCCCATGCCATCGCGTCGGCGACGCTGTTGATGTAGTCCCAGCGGCCGGTGTTGAAGCCGACGAAGTGCAGGCCGAGGGCGGCGCGGATCTCCATGAGCTGAAAGCTGGCCTCCAGCTGCTCGACCAGAACATACGCCGTGATGGTCCCGACTGCCAACCCCAGGTGCTGCTCGAGCCCGGTCAGGATGTCGTTCCACAGGCCGGCCTCCTCGGCCGTCTGGATCTTCGGCAGGTACAGGACGACCGACGCGCCCCGCTGGCGCAGCGCCGCCTGGGCGTGGACCACGTACAGGGTCGCATCCACGATCGACGCGGAGAACCCGGCGCCCCCCTCGCAGCGCACGTGCCGGTCGTCCAGGTGCAGCCCGCGCGGGCGGAACAGCTGCGTCGTGTGCTTCAGCTGCGCTTCCCAGTCGTCGATGATCGGCCGGCCGAGGAAACCGCGCGCCCAGTCGTTCATCTCGACGGCGACCTTCCCGGCGATCTCGAGGAACGTCGCGTCGCGCGCCGTGGCCAGCTTGAGATTCCGCACGTTGTCGAGCGACATCGTCCCGACCTGCCCCAGCGCGTCCTCGCCGTCGAACATCCAGCCGTCCGCCCCCGACAGGAGCGCGTACGCAATGTTGCGCAGCCCCGCCCCGGCCGGCGCCTGCGGCCTCGCCGCCGGCCCGGTCCCCTGGATCCACTGCCGTTTCAGGTCGGGCGGGATCTCGGGGCCGGCGAACTTCCCCTCGCGAGCGTCGCGGACCCTGAGGGTGGTCCGCGGGATGAAGGAGTTCGGGTCGAGGAAGGAGATGCGCGTCTTCGTCGCCGCCCGCTCCGCCCGCCGCTGCAGGCGCTCCTGCATGAGGGTTCGCCGGGCGGGCTCGAACCGCGCCAGCGCCGCCAGCACCGCCCTGGCTTCGGGGGTGAACAGGTCGGCGTACTCGCGCTCGACGTCCCGGGCGATTTCCAGCGGAGGGGTTTTCATGACGCCGCCAGTTTACAACGAGACCTTCCGGACAGCGCTCCGGCGAGGTCGTGGCCACGACCTCCGGCGAACCGGCGTAGACTCTCGGGCATGAGTCGGATTCGGCTCGTTCCGGCATTGTGCCTTCTGGGCCTTATTGCGGCAGGCGCTGCCGACGTCCGGCCATGGAAGCCCGCCGGCATCTCGAGCCCCCAGTTCGAATCGCACGCCGCCTTCGATCCGCGGACCGGCGATCTCTGGTTCGTGCGCAGCACAACCAAGTTCAGTGGCTGGCGCATCTTCGTCAGTCAATGCAAAAGTGGCGGATGGTCCACTCCCCAGCCACCGCCGTTCGCGGGGAACGGGGACGAGGCCGACCCCTGGTTCACGCCGGACGGGCGGAGCCTCTACTTCATCTCGACGCGCCCCGCGGAAGCGGCCTCGCCGTCTCCGGACGCAGCGGGCAAGCGAACGGACCTGAATATCTGGCGGGTCGATCGCAACGACGCCGGCGCATGGGGAGCCCCTGCCCGCCTTCCCCAGCCGGTGAACTCCCGCGGCGCCGAGTGGTTTCCGCGGCCAAGTGCAGACGGGTGGCTCTACTTCGGCTCGGACCGGCCCGGCGGCCTGGGCGCGACGGACATCTGGCGCGCGCGCCAGGATGCGGCGGGGGCATGGACGGTGGAGAACCTCGGTCCGGCGGTCAACACGCCCGGCGACGAGTACGAGCCGCTCCCCTCCCCCGACGGAAAGCGGCTGATCGTCATGGCCGACGGCGACCTGTATCAGACGCTCTGGACGAAGACCGGCTGGTCCCGGCGGACGAAGCTGGGACCGGAGATCAACCACGACGGCATGAAGGTCGGGGCCCTGTTCTCGCCGAGCGGCCAATCGCTTCTGTTCACGCGGGACACCGGGGGGCCGGACTCGGGCGAGTTCTTCGTGTGGCACGAGCGCGGGTCGGAGGCGTGGCCCCCGGACTGTCCGGCGCGCGCCAAGTGACGGGACGCCGGGGATCGGCATGAGCGACCCGCTCTTCTGGCATCGCCTGCAGTTCGGCTTCACCATCACCTATCACTACATCTTTCCCCAGCTGACGATGGGGCTGGCGCTTCTCATCGTCCTGATGAAGTTCGCCGCGCTGCGCACCGGGAGCGCCGCCTGGCGCCAGGCCGCGCGGTTCTGGATCCGGATCTTCGGGCTGTCGTTCGCGATGGGGGTCGTCACCGGCGTGCCGATGGAGTTCCAGCTCGGGACGAACTGGGCCGCCTTCGCCCACCGGACCGGCGGGGTCATCGGCCAGACGCTGGCGATGGAGGGGATCTTCGCGTTCTTCCTCGAGTCGTCCTTCCTCGCCATCCTGCTCTTTGGCGAGAAGCGCCTGGGGGCGCTCTTGCACTTCGCGGCGGCGCTGGCCCTGTTCGCGGGGTCCTGGCTGTCGGGCTACTTCATCATCGCGACCAACGCCTTCATGCAGCACCCGGTCGGGCATGCGCTCGCCGCGGACGGCACGTTCCGGCTCGCCCGGCTCTCCCGCTTCGTCTTCAACCCCTGGGCGTTCGAGCAGTACATCCACAACCAGATGGCGGCCGCGGTGACCGGGGCGTTCGTGGTGGCGGCGGTCGGCGCCTACTGGACCCTGAGGCGCGAGCACCCCGAGGTGGCGCGCGTTTCGCTGCGCATCGGGGTCGTCGCCGGCCTGGTCGCCTCGGTCCTCGTCGCGTTCCCGACCGGCCACGCGCAGGGGCGGCTGGTCGCGGCGCACCAGCCGGTCACCCTCGCCGCGATGGAAGGGCTGTTCGACAGCGGCCCGCGCGCCCCTCTGGCCGTGATCGGCCAGCCCAACGTCGCCGAGCGCAAGCTCGACAACCCGATCGAGCTGCCGGCGCTCCTGTCCTGGATCGCCTACGGCGACTTCTCGGCCAACGTGCGGGGCCTCGCGAGCTTTCCGGAGCGCGACTGGCCGACCAACATCGAGCTTCTCTACTACTCGTTCCACATCATGGTGGGGCTCGGGACGATGTTCATCGCGGTCATGGCGGCGGCGACGTTCCTGCTGCGGCGCGGCCGGCTGCACCGGGCGCGCTTCATGCTCTGGATTCTCGCGCTCGCCTTCCCGTTCCCGTTCATCGCGAACACCGCGGGCTGGATGACCGCCGAGCTCGGCCGCCAGCCGTGGCTGGTCTACGGATTGATGCGGACCGCGGAGGGGGGCTCCCCCACGGTCCACGCCGGCGCGACCCTGTTCACCTCCCTGGGCTTCGCGGGCCTGTACTTCGTGCTGGGCGTGCTCTTTCTCGCGCTGGTCGCCAGGGACATCGGGCGCGGCCCGGCGCGCCACGCCTGAGGAGATCGGGGCATGGAAACTCTCTGGTTCGCCTTCGCCTCCGTGATGGTGGCGATCTACGTCGTGATGGACGGCTTCGACTTCGGCGCCGGCGCGCTGCACCTCTGGGTCGCCCGGACCGACCGGGAGCGCCGCCAGGTGCTCGGCGCCATCGGCCCGTTCTGGGACGGCAACGAGGTCTGGCTCCTCGCCGGCGGCGGCGTCCTGTTCCTCGCCTTCCCCAAGGTGCTCGCGTCGGCCCTGTCCGGCTTCTACATGGCGATCATGCTGTTCCTGTGGGTCCTGATCCTGCGCGGCATCTCGATCGAGTTCCGCTCGCACCTCGAGGACGGCATGTGGCGGTCGTTCTGGGACGCGACGTTCGGGATGGCGTCGACACTCGCCCCCGTGCTCCTCGGCGCCGCGCTCGGAAACCTGATCCGCGGCGTGCCGCTGCAGGCGGACGGCTGGTTCGGGCTCTCGCTGTTCGAGTCGTTCTCGCCGCGCGGCGCGCTCGGCATCCTCGACTGGTACACGGTTCTCGCGGGGCTCCTGGCCCTCGCGGCGCTGGCCCACCACGGCGCCCTGTTCCTGGCCTGGAAGACGGACGGCCCCGTCCGCCAGCGGAGCCTCCGGGCGGCCGGCATCCTCTTTCCCGCCGTCGTCGTCCTGTGGGTCGCCGCGACCGCGGCCACCGCCCGGCTCGCCCCGGGACTCTTCACCTCTCTCGCGGCGCGGCCCCTCGCCTGGCTGGCGACCGTGGTCTTCCTGGCGGGCCTCGCCGGGAGCTTCCTCGCCCGGCGCGCCGGCCGCGACCTGCCCGCGTTCCTGGCCTCGGGGGCGTTCCTGCTGGGGATCCTCGGGGCGACGGCGGCCTCGGTCTTCCCGACCATGATCCGGTCGATCGACGGGCCGTCCCGCTCGCTCACCGCCTTCAACGCCTCGGCGGGGCCCGAGGGGCTGGCCGCCGGACTCCTGTGGTGGCCGTTCGGGTTCGTGCTGGCGATCGTCTACACGGCCGTCGTCTTCCGCCTGCACCGCGGCAGGTCCAGGTCAGCCGACGGCGAGGGGTACTGACACATGCAAGTTTCTGGTTGCCTTTTCCGCACGCCGCCGTATAATGCAACCAGGAGGTAGCATATGAACGCATCGACCGATCGCATCGAGAGAGAGATCCTGATCAAGGCGCCGCGGGCGAAGGTCTGGCGGGCGCTGTCGAACGCCGAGGAGTTCGGCGACTGGTTCAAGGTGGCGCTCAAGGGAAAGAGCTTCGCCGCCGGCAAGCGCGTGCAGGGCCAGGTCACCTATCCCGGGTACGAGCACCTGACGTTCGACGTGACCGTCGAGCGGATGGAGCCGGAGCGCCTGCTGTCGTTTCGCTGGCACCCGGCGGCGATCGAGACCTCGGTCGATTATTCCAAAGAGCCGTCGACCCTGGTCGTGTTCGAGCTGAAGGAGGCCCAGGGCGGCACGCTGCTGCGGATCGTCGAGAGCGGCTTCGACGGGCTCCCCGCCTCGCGCCGCCAGGAGGCGTTCCGCATGAACAGCGGCGGCTGGGACATCCAGGTGCAGAACATCGCGAAGCATGTCGCCGCGTCGTAGCGCGGGCGCGAGGCCGCGGCCCGGCCCCGCGCGCCAGGCGGGCCCGCCGCCGCGGCGGGGCCCGGCGCTCGGGCGGTTCGCGCCGATCTTCGCGGCGCTCGGCGACGAGACCCGCCTGCGGATCGTCGCCGTCCTGTGCGCCGGCGGAGCGCTGTCGATCGCGCAGCTGACTTCGGGGACCGACATCACGCGGCAGGCGGTCACGAAGCACCTGCACGTCCTGGCCGGCGCCGGCCTGGTGCGCGACCTGAAGGTCGGACGGGAGCGCCGCTGGGAGTTCGAGCCGGCGCACCTGGACGAGGCGCGGCGCTC
>DATNEZ010000348.1:0-15030 GCA_035606645.1 Binatia bacterium | reverse complement strand
ACGCATCGATGTCCGGCTCGCCGATCTTGTAGTCGCAGTACCGGACCGGCCGGCCGACGAAGAGCGGGATCGTGACCGGCTCCTCGTGCGCGTGCAGCCGCCGCTGGTGATCGAGGACGCCGACCTGGATCGCGCGGTCGCCGCACTCGATCGCGCCCTTGCCGCGGCGACCCGCTAGGATTCGGTCTCGATTCGTTTCTTGACCTGGATGCCGAACTCTCCGATCCCGCGATAGAAGATCGCGCGCTCGTCCGGGCCGAGCATCTCGGGCAGGACGACCCCCGTGCGGCCTACCTGGCCGCGCAGGAGCATCAGGGAAAAAGTCGCCGCCGGGACCGAGGTCACGAGCGACACGTCGCTCGTCCCGCGCACCAGCCTGCTGGCGGTCTTCAGGTCCGGAGAGTCGGACCAGAGAACGACGCGACCCTTGCGCTCGTCCTTCCAGCCCTCCACCTCGCACACCACCATCGATTGGCTGTTGAGCCGGCCGCTTTCGGCCAGCTCGATCAGCCGCTGCGGCGCCATGGTCCGCGGCAGGCGCTTCAGCACCAGCTCGCGCGGGCTCACCGGCACGCCGCGCACCTCGATCGGCGCCTCGTCCATCAGGCCGAGGCCCTCGACCACGAGCCGCCACGCATCGATGTCCGGCTCGCCGATCTTGTAGTCGCAGTACCGGACCGGCCGGCCGACGAAGAGCGGGATCGTGACCGGCTCCTCGTGCGCGTGCAGGTACACCTTCCCCCGCCGGCCGATCGGCGGCGGGAAGTCGTAGATCTCTTCGCCCGAGAAGATCGGCATCCGCTTCGGCCGGCCGTCCTCCCAGATCATCGGCTCGGTGGCGCAGTCCAGCAGGAAGACGGGCAGCGACCAGAGCGGCTCGAACCGATCGCTGGTGGTGACGGAATAGTCCCGGATGCGGATCGAGTCGACCCGGTCGAACGCCTCGGCCCCCTCGCGGGCCATGACGTTCGTCAGCCCCGGGGCGCTGCCGGCGTTGACCAGCGCGGTCCTGCCGGACGATCGCCACTCTTCCTCCTGCTCGAGCTGCTCGATCGGCTTCCCCTGTCTCTCGTAGAAGACCAGCGAAGAGAGATCGAGATAGTTCGTCCCCGCGCGCAGGGCGGCCAGCATGACGATCGGAATGAACTCCGGCAGCGCCGTGTTGACCACCAGGTCGAAGCGCCCCGAGCGCATGAACGCCGCCGTCGGCTCGAGGGCGGACGCGTCGACGCGATCGACGATGACCTTGGGGTTGCCGATGTTGGCCGCCGTCTCGCGCGCCCTCTCCGGGTCGAGGTCGGCCAGGACGATCGTCGCGACGTCCTGCGCCCGCGCCAGGACCCCCGCGACGACGTTCCCCTGCGCGCCGGCGCCGACGACCAGGACCCTGTGGCTCGAAGGCATCGCTCTCCTCAAGCGGCCGAGTAGCCGCCGTCGACGGGCAGCAGCGCGCCGGTGATGAAGCTGGACTCGTCGCTGGCGAGGAAGACGACCGCGTCGGCGGCCTCGCGGGGCCTGCCGATCCGGCCGATCGGGTGCGCCTCGTCGAGGCGGGCCCGGAACTCTTCAACCGTGAGCCCCAGCTGGCCCGCTTCGCGCACGAACAGGGGGGTCTCGATCTCGCCGCAGCAGATGGCGTTCACCCGGATCCCCCGGCGGGCGTAGTCGAGCGCCATGGCCCGGGTCAGCTGGGCCACCGCCCCCTTGGTGGCGCAGTAGGCGGCCGACCGGAGGTCCCCCACGAGGCCCGCCACGGAGGAGTTGTTGACGATCGCCCCCTTGCCGCGCGCCAGCATGTGCGGCAGGACGTGCTTCGAGACGAGATACACCGAGGTGAGGTTGACGCTCAGGATCTCGTCCCATTCCTCCACGCCGACTTCGTGCAGCTCGTTCGGGACGAACATGCCGGCGTTGTTGAACAGGACATCGATCCGGCCGTGCTTCGCCGCCACCCCCTCGACGAGGCGGGCGACGGCGTCGGCGCGGGAGACGTCGCACGCGACCGCCTCGAGTCGTCCCCGTCCCTTCGCCTCAAGCGCCGCCACCGCCTTCTCCCCGCTCTCCCGGGAGAGGTCGGCGATGACGACGCGCGCCCCTTCTTCGAGGAACCGCTCGGCGGTCGCCAGGCCGATGCCGGACGCCCCCCCGGTGATCAACGCGACGCGATCCTGAAGCCTCACGGTCCTCCCCTCCCCGCGGCGCTCAACCGCGGGACACGACCAGGCTGTTGCGGACGAGATAGCGCCCGTCGAAGCGCATCGGCAGCCCCGCCTTGGTCGAGCGCAGCCCCTCGTACGGCAGGAGCACGGCGTGGATGTGAAGATGCGGCTCGGACGTGTTGCCGGTGTTGCCGACCTGGGCGAGGGGCTGGCCGGCCTCGACCCGGTCGTTCGTGCCGACCCGCAGGCTGCCGCGCTTGAAGTGCGCCAGGAAGACGACGGCGCCGCCGCATTCGATCGCCACGAAGTTGCCCGCGAGATTCTCGGGATCCCGAACGGGGGGCGCCTGATCGGGAAGACCGTCGCGGCTGTCGAGAACGGTCCCGGTGCAGGGGCTTGTGACCGTGTCGCCGAAGATCGCGTAGCGTTCCGGAACCCCGGGATAGAGGCCCCGGGCGCGCATCCCCCAGCCGTTGAGCTTGACGATGTCGAGCGCGTGGCGCTGCGGGCGCGATGCCTGGTGCCCGTTGAGGATCGGCGAGCTCCCCCCCTGGCCGACCACGTAGACGCCGTCCGCGAGCGGGAAGCGCAGATCGATCCCTCCGGCGTCCGGCGCGTAGCCGCGCAGGGCCACGAGGGCCAGCGCCAGGAAGAGCGCCCCCACGAGCGCCTGGATCCCGAGCTCCACCCGGGTCGCCATGGGACGCGGCGCGCCTTGCGGGTCCGGCGCGAGGCGTCGCGACGCGTGGACCGCGGCGGCCAGGAACAGGAGAGGCCAGAGAATCCGCAGCGGGTAGCCGACCCAGGACCAGGCTCCGGCCAGGACGGCGAACGCCAGGAACGAGCCCCCGGCGAACAGCGTCACGCCGAAGCGCAGGCGGCTGGTGCCCGTCCCTCGCCACATCCGCAGGACGAAAAACATCGGAAGCAGGACGTGCAACGTCAGGATCGAGAGGATCATGGGAATGCCGCCGATTCTATCACCCCCGCCACGCTCTCCGGATGGCCGGAGTCGATTCGCGTAGAATCCGCTCCCACCAAGGCGTTCAACGGAATCTTCTGCAATTTTCTCCTTGATCTTCGGCGGAACCGTGGTACATTCACGCCCGAAGCGCCCGCCCCTTTTACCCCAGCCGCGTAGCGGAATTCCCCGCATCCCGATTCGAGCGCCGTTGTGCGCCGTACGCGGAGGTGTGCCGTGGTGTGCCGGTCCCGCAGGCTGTTCGTCCGTTCCTGGTTCCTGATCCCGTTGTGCGCCGTGTTCCTGGGCTTCGTCGTGCTCGACGGCACGGGCCTCGCCGCGCCGGCGCGGCCGGCGGCGCCGGAATTCAGCGGCATGGATCTCTACCGCGGGATCATCCTGGCGCACGGGCCGGTCGCCGGCCTGATACCCGAGATCCGCGATCAGCTGGTTCCCCCCGGACTCCTCCAGGACCGGCAGCTGCGCCGCGCCATGGAGATGTTCCAGGACCGCCTGATCGAGGAGATCGCCCTGACCCACCCGAAGTTCTTCGACGAGTTCGCCGCCGCCATGCGCAGCGGGGACCATCTGGCGGTCCAGGAGGGGCTCGAGAGCGCCGGGCAAGTCACGCTCGAGACCCTCTCCAACATGCATGAGGTCGCGGCGCTGCGCGCGGCCCTGAGGGAGGACCCGGGCCGGATGCGCGGCTTCCTGGATGCCCTGAAGCAGAACCCCGGGGCGGCCGGAATCGACGACACCGCGATTCAACGGGCCATCGAGCTCTCGATCGCCCGTGGCCTCGAGCAGGCGGAGGCTCCGCAGGATCCGAATTCGGTCGATTCGTCGATCGTCGTGGCCGTGGTCGCGGTGGCGGCGATCGTGGCCGCGATCACCGTCGTGCTGGCCCAGAGCTACGCCGCGGTGCTGAACATCGCGGGTGCCGTCAATGTGTATCTGGCCGTGGTCGCCTGGACCTCGGTCTATGCCAGCTCGGGAGGAGGCGACCCGAAGCGCCGCAAGGCGATCTCGCGGCTGCCGCTGAGCCGCGAGCAGATGGTCGACTCGATCGTCCTGGCGCTCGGGAGCTGACCGTGCGTCCGGTGCAGACAGGCGTGGTCCTCCTCTGGGCGGCGGCGATCGGTCCGGTCCTGCTCGGCAGCCTGCCGGACAGCCCGCTGCGCCCGTCCCTCCGCTTCCGTCAGGACGTGATCGCCATCGCGCCCCAGGGGTGGGCCTTCTTCACCCGGGACCCCCGGGAGCCGGTGGATCGCATCTACGCGCGGTCGGAGTCGGGGTGGGTCCAGGTCACCTACACGAACTCGAGCGCGCGCAACTGGCTCGGATTGAAGCGGGACGCGCGCGCCTTGAACGTCGAGCTGGCATCCCTTCTGTCCGAGGTCGATTCTTCCCAATGGGGTGACTGTCCTGGGCAGCTCGAGTCCTGCCTGCGGAAGCGGGACGTCCCCGCCGTCGCCGTCGTCAACCGATCCAGCATCCGCGCCCTGTGCGGCGAGATTCTCGTCGAACGGCGGCCCCCCGCCCCGTGGGCCTGGAGCCGCGCGAAGCGTCCGGTCCTGCTGGACTCGAAGGTCGCCCGGCTGGAGGTGCGCTGCGACCGGGACGGGGACCGGCCATGAAACCGGAAGCCGAAGCCGCCCCTCCCTGGACCAACGTCTACGGCGCCGCGCGCACGGTCCTCGCGCTGGGGACGCTGGTCAACCTGGCCTGCGACGACGTCGACGTCCTGTTCCGGCCGCTCGGCGTCGGGACGGGCGAGACCGCCGGGGCCCTGCCGCTCGTGAGGCTGAGCCTGTTCTCGATCCTGTCGGGCGGTCGTCTCGAGCTGGCGCGCTGGCTGGCGATCGGGATCCTCCTCGTCGTCGCGTCGGGATGGAGACCGCGCCTCACCGGCATTCTGCACTGGTGGGTGACCTGCAGCTTCGCCGCCTCCTGCGTCGTGGTGGACGGCGGGGATCAGGTCGCGGCCAACCTGACGCTCCTGCTCCTGCCGGTGACCCTCACCGACCCGAGGCGCTTCCATTGGTCCCGCCCTCCGGTCATCGCCGGCCCCCGCCAGGCGATCGCGGCCCTCGTCGCCCGATCCTCCCTCGCGGTCGCGCGCATCCAGGTCGGCGTGATCTACATGGTCGCGTTCGTCTCGAAGATCGCCGTGGAGGAGTGGGCCAACGGGACCGCCGTGTACTACTGGTTCCTGCACCCGGTCTTCGGGCTCTCCGACTGGCGGCGCGCCCTCCTGATGCCGCTGCTCACCCGGCCGGCGACGGTCGTCCTCCTCACCTGGGGGGCGCTCGCTCTCGAGGCGCTCCTGTTCATGGGGCTCCTGATCGATCGTCGCCACCGTCCCGCCCTGCTGGTCGCCGGCATCCTGTTCCACGCCGGCATCGCCCTGGTTCACGGGCTCATCACGTTCGGCCTGGCCATGACCGCCGCCCTCATCCTCTATCTGCGCCCGCCGGAACAGGCCTTTCCGGCAGCGCGCCTCAACTGTTCGTAGGAGACTCGACCATGGAAGGACGCTGCATCTGGTGCAACAAGGCCGGCGGAGAGCTCCGGCAGACGACCGTCGTGACGCGTCATCCCCTTCTTTTTTCCACCGCGCAGGGGGACCCCGTCGTGCATCGCGAGCACGAGGAGGCGCTCCGGCGCTTTGCGGCGCGGGTCGGGCCGTCGGGCCGGCTGTTCCTGACGGCGGTCGGCGCCTGCCTGCTCGCGATGGTCGCCCTCGAGATCGCCCTGGCCGCCGGCGCCCGGACCGTCGGGACCGCCGGGATCGGCCTCAGCATCATCTCGCTCGGGATCGTCCTCATGGCCCTGCCGCTCTCGACGCCCCAGACCGTCGCCTTGTTCGGCCTCCGGGCCGCGGCGCGGCTGGTGCGTGTCGCGGGAGCGCTGCTCGTCGGCCTCGGGGCGTTCGTCATGCTCCTGGCGCGCTAGGAGTGTGCCGAGTATTCGGCCGGCTCCCAGGTTGTGGCGGCGGGCCGCCGCGTGTAGGATGAGCGCCTTTCGAAGGGGGAAATCGCATGCCCGCCGGACGGACCCTCATGGGCGACCCCTCCTCCAGAAGGCTCTTCCTCCTCAGCGGGCTCGCCCTGTTCGTCGAGCTGGCGCTCATCCGCTGGCTGGGGTGCGAGGTCAGGATCTTCGCGTACTTCAAGAACCTGATCCTGATCGCCTGCTTTCTCGGCTTCGGCGCCGGCTTCTACAGGTCACGGGGACGCATCCGGCTCGGGACGTCGCTGGCCGTCCTCCTGGCGATCGTCGCCGCCGTCGCCCTGCCGCCGCGCGCCGGCTGGGAGCTCGGCCCGCAGATCGCCACGCGGGCCCTGTCGAACTTCTACGGCAGCATCTTCATGGGCGACCTGCCCTCTGCCCCGGCCGTCACGATCGGCATCTTCCTGCTGGGCCTGTTCTGGACGGCCGCGCTCTTCCTGGCGAGCAGCGTCGTGCTCTTCGGCTACGCGCAGCGCATCGGCGCGGACATCGACGCCCTCGGGCGGGACGGGAGGCTCAGGGCGTATTCCTGGAACGTCGCGGGGAGCCTGGCGGGAATCCTGGCGTTCGCCCTGGTGTCGCACCTGGCGCTCCCTCCCCTCGCGTGGTTTCTCACGGGGCTCCTGGGGACGGTGCCGTTCCTCCACGGGCTGCGTCCCCGGGCCGCCGCGCTGGCCGGGGCGGTCTTCCTCGTCGTGGCGCTTCCGCCGCAGGCCGGCACGATCTGGTCGCCGTACCACAAGCTCGAGGTGACGCAGAAGCCGGATGGATCGCGGCTGGTCACCGTCAACGGGACCGGGTACATGTTCATGTTCCCGGTCGGCTCCGAGTCGCTCCCCTGGGGGCGCGCCGGGGTCGACCGCTGGCGCCTTCCCTACCGGCTTCACGGGCACGCCGCCCGCGTCCTGATCGTCGGGGCCGGGGCCGGCAACGACGCGTCTGCGGCCCTGCAGTCCGGAGCGGAGCGGGTCGTCGCGGTCGAGATCGATCCGGAGATCTACCGGATCGGCAGGACCTTCCATCCCGACAAGCCGTACCAGGATCCCCGCGTGCACGTGGTCATCGACGACGCCCGCCACTTCGTGGAGACGACGCGGGAGAAGTTCGACCTGATCGTCTTCAGCCACCTGGACTCCCACACGGCGCTGTCCGGCTTCACCAACATCCGGCTCGACAATTACATCTACACGGTGGAGAGCTTCCGCAACTGCCGGCGCCTCCTCGATCCAGGAGGGGCGATCTTCGTGTCGTTCTGGATCACCCAGGACTGGGTGGCCACCCGCTTCATCGAGAATCTGAAAGCCGCGACCGGGCAGGCGCCGGTCGCCTACTTCGTCCGCGACGAGCGCGGGGTCGTCCAGGCGTACTACATCGCGACCGACGTCCCGGAGATCCGCGCCCTCGCCGCGGAGATCGGGCGCCAGGGGAACTGGGAGCCGGACCAGTCCTCGCCCCCCCCGCCGTCCACCGACGACTGGCCCTTCCTGTTCGCGCAGGGGCGGTTCGTCCCCACTCCGATGCTGCTCCTGGCCGTCCCTCTGCTCGCGCTGTGCTTCGTCGTCGTCGGCCTGGTGCTGCGGCCGGAGCGGGCGACCGGCGGGGGCTGGGCGCTGGACCGGCATTTCTTCTTCCTGGGGGCGGCGTTCCTGCTCGTCGAGGTGCACAACGTGAGCAAGCTGGCCCTGGTCTTCGGCACGACCTGGACCGTCAATGCCTGGGTGATCAGCGGCGTGCTTCTGGCGGTCCTTCTGGCCAACTTCGTCGTGAGCGCCCGGCCGTCGTGGGGGCGCGGCGTGATCCCGTACGGGCTCCTGATGGCGAGCCTGGTCGCAGGGGCGATCCTGCGGCCCGGGGTCCTGACCGCCCTGCCGCTCGGGCGGCTGTGGGCCGCCCTGCTCTACACGCTGCCGCTCGGGTTCGCGGGATCGATTTTCGCTGCGTCGTTCCGCGACGCGCCGGACGCGCCCCGCGCCCTGGGCTCCAACATCCTGGGATCGATCCTGGGTGGGTTCCTCGAGCTGGTCTCGTTCACCGTCGGCCTGTCGGGGCTTTTGTACGTGGCCGCCGGCCTGTACGCGTTGTCCTGGCCCCGCGCCCGCGTGCCCGCCCGGGAGACCGGGCGCCCGATTACAAAAATCGCCGAAGCGGGTGCGCCTCCCCACTAATAGATGATAGGTCCGGGCCGAAAACCCGGGTTCCGGGGCCCTGCGCCCTGGAACCCGGCGGCCCCCTTGAATGGCCCCGGGCGGGCGCTTAGATTCTGCCGACATGGAGGGATCCGCTCCGCCCGAGGGCCGTCCGCCCGAGGCCCCCTTGATCCTCGTCGTCGACGACGAGGCGTCCCTGCGCCTGTTCCTGCGCGGGGCGCTGGAGCACAAGGGCTTCCGCGTGATCGAGGCGGAAGACGGCGTGCGCGCCGTCGAGCTCTGCCGGAACAAGAGGCCCGAGCTGATCCTTCTCGACGTCAACATGCCCGAGATGAACGGGTTCGAGGCGTGCGCCGCGATCCGCCGGTTGCCCGGCTGCGAGACGACGCCGATCCTGATCCTCACCAGCCTGGACGACCTCGAATCGGTCAGCCGGGCGCGCGAGGCCGGCGCCACCGACTTCGCCCTGAAGCCGATCAGCATGCCGATCCTGGACCACCGCGTCCGCTACATGCTGCACGCCAAGAGCAATCTCGACCGCCTGGCCCGAAGCGAGGAGCGGCTGGCCCGGGCGCAGCGCATCGCCCGCCTGGGGAACTGGGAGTGGGACGTCCAGTCGGGCGAGATGCACTGGTCGGAGGAGATGTACCGCCTGTACAGCGTCATCCCCGGACCGTCCGCCCCGGGGCGCGATCGGCTGCTCGATCGGATCCACGTCGACGATCGGGAGATGCTGTCCCGCGCGATCGTCGAGGCCCTGCGCGGCGAGAAGCCGTACAGCCTCGATTTTCGCGTCGTCCCGCCGGACGGCGTGGAGCGCTTCGTCCACGAGGAGGCGGAGATCCTGTTCGACGCGGCCGGGACCGCCGTCCGCATGGTCGGCACCACGCAGGACATCACGGAGCGGAAGCGGGCCGAGGGGCAGATCCGCATCCTCGCCTATTACGACGGCCTGACGCTCCTGCCGAACCGGCGCCTCTTCCTGGAGAAGCTCGGCGTGACGCTGGAGAACGTGAAGCGCCGGGGCGGCTTCCACGCCGTGCTCTTCCTCGACCTCGACCGGTTCAAGCAGATCAACGACACCCTCGGCCACGGCGTGGGGGACCGGCTGCTCCAGGCGGTCGCCGAGCGCCTGCGCCGGAGCCTGCGCAGCAGCGACGCGATCGCCCGCGGCGACCTGGCCGGGACGAACGAGGACGTCTGCCGCCTCGGCGGCGACGAGTTCATCGTCTCGATCTCGAACATCTCCCGGGGAGAGGACGCCGCCTCGGTCGCGAAGCGCATCCTCGAGGCCCTGCAGCAGCCGTTCCGCCTGGACGAGCAGGAGGTCTTCATCTCCGCCAGCATCGGCATCAGCCTGTTCCCGCAGGACGGGACCGACCTCGAGACCCTTTTGAAGAACGCCGATGCGGCGATGTACCAGGCGAAGGAGGCGGGCCGCAACAACTGCCAGTTCTTCAGCCAGTCGATGAACGTCACGGCGGTGAAGCGCCTGTCGCTCGAGAACAAGCTGCGCCGCGCCCTGGAGCGCGAGGAGTTCCAGCTCTACTACCAGCCCCAGATCGACGTGCGGACCTGGTCGATCGCCGGCGCGGAGGCGCTCATCCGCTGGAGGCACCCGGACCTCGGGCTGGTCATGCCCTCGGACTTCATCCCGCTGGCCGAGGAGACGGGCCTCATCCTGCCGATCGGCGACTGGATCCTCCGCACCGCCAGCGCCCAGGCCATGGCCTGGCAGAAGGCGGGGCACGCGCCCCTGGTCATGGCGATCAACATCTCGGGCCGCCAGTTCCGCGAGCGGAACCTGGCCAGGATGATCGAGCAGGCGCTCGGCGGGATCGGGCTCGACCCGCACCGGCTCGAGCTCGAGATTACCGAGAGCGTGCTGATGCGAAGCGCCGAGGAGACGGTCGACACCCTGAAGATGCTCAAGGCGATGGGGGCCCGGATCGCGGCGGACGACTTCGGGACGGGCTACTCGTCCCTGAGCTACCTGAGGCGTTTCCCGATCGACACGCTGAAGCTCGACCAGTCGTTCATCCACGAGGTCGTCTCCGATCGCGGCACCGCCGCCATCGTCGCTGCGGTGATCGGGATGGCGCACGGCCTCGGCCTCGAGGTCATCGCCGAGGGGGTCGAGACCCCGGAGCAGCGCACCCTGCTGTTCCAGGAGGGCTGTCACATCATGCAGGGCTACCTGTTCGGACGGCCGGTCCCCGCGGTGGAGTTCGAGCAGCTCCTGATCAACCGGCCCGGCGACCTGTCCCGGCCGGCCCGCGCCGGCTAGCCGCGCCCGATCCAACCGGTTCCGCCGCCCCGCCCGGGCCCCCACCCGCCTCGCCCTGCGCCCGGAAGCACCGCACCAGCATCGCCGCGACGTAGAGCGCCGTCAGCCAGCTCAGGACGAAGAAGCGCAGGTCGGGGACGGCCGCGGCCTGGGGCACGAGGCGCACCGCCGCGACGGCGATCCAGAACACCGCGACGGTCACGAGCGCGTCGCGGCGCCCCGGGAACATGAAGGGAACGAGGCTGAGCACGACGTAGTCGTAGTGGGCCAGGTGCAGGCAGGCGTAGACCAGGACCAGGCCCGCGAAGAGGCCGTCGGGCGGCCGGCCGCGATGCAGGAGCGCCAGGAGCGCCGCCCCCAGCAGGACCAGCACGCCCAGGCAGGCCCCGCGGTTCGCGGCGAGCGCCTTCGTCGCCTCGGCGGACCAGTCGACCGCCCGGCCCTCCTCCCAGGCGCGCTGGATCGCGGCCACGTTGTGGTCGTCCCCGTAGAAGAAGAGATAGCTCAGCCCGAGAAGGTTCACCGACAGCCTCCCGCTGTGGAGCGAGATCTTCCGGCCGAACTCGCCCCAGGCGTTCTCTCCGGCCGGCGCGGGCAGGAGCGCCGTCGCGGCCACCAGCAGGATGACCGCCGCCGCGGCCGCGGCATAGAGGGGCGCGTGCCGGCGCAGCACGGCGCGGCGATCCCGGCCGAGCAGGTTCTGGAGCGCCAGGCCCGCGAGCAGGATGAACGGGAACACGCGCAGGAGCCCCGCCACCGCGAAGGCGCCGCCGCTCAGGGCCATCCGCTGCCGGGTGTACGCGATCAAGGCGAGCAGCAGGACCAGCACGTGCAGATGGCGGAGGTACGCCCCGCCCGTGTAGGCCGCGTCGTTGAACGGGTTGACCGCCCACAGGAAGACGAACAGGGCGCCCGTGCCGGGGCCGACCCACAGCGCGAGCAGCCCCCCCGCGACGATGACCAGCGCCACGTCCAGCCACGCCGCGAGCCGGATGTAGACCCGGGTCGACAGGAACGGCTGCCGGGCGAGCCCGCCCAGGACCGCCGTGACCAGCGGCGAGCCGTTGTAGCCGTGATCCTGCAGGCTCTCCCCGACCTTCCAGAGAACCCCGTCCACCTCGCGGAAGTACGAGATGTCGCTGCGGAACGCCGCCCAGCGCTCCGGCGTGAACCGGGCGCGGATCGCGTCCGCCCTCGCGATGACGGCGGGGCGCGGCTCCATCTCGTAGGACCGGAGCGACCGGACCTGGAGGTCGGGGTCCAGCGAGGACGGGTCGTCCTCGTAGTCGGCGATGACCGTGGCCTCGTACAGCCCGGAATACCCCACCTCGGGGAAATACTTGGTGCCGATGTAGTAGTGGAAGAACTCGTTGAGGTTGAAGCCCTCCCGGGCGACGAACAGCACGTGGGGCAGGAGCGCCGCGCCGGCCAGGAGCGACATCAGGAGGACTTCGTGACGTGCGACGGCGGGGAGGCGGTCCTGCAGCCGGAGCACGAGGAGGAACGCTCCGAGCAGGAGGATCCCGAGGATCGGGGCGGTCACTGGAGCGCCTCGCTCACCCGGTCGGCGCGGATCCAGAGCCACAGGAGGGCCCCGACCACGGCGAAGATCGACCCGGTCGCCAGCGCGGCGCTCCAGCCGAAGCTCTCGACGGTCAGGGGCACGAGCAGGGCCCCGATGCCGCCGACCACGTTCCCGCCGGTGTTCAGGACACCGCAGGCGGTCGAGGCATGCCTCCCCGAGACCGAGGCGGTCGCGGCCCAGAACGGGCCTTCGGTCATCTGCTGGCAGCCGAGGCACAGGGACAGGAAGGCCACGGCCACGAGCGGGTTGGCGGCCGTCGCCGCCGCGATCATGAACGCCGCGGCCAGCGACAGGCCGGCGATGGCCGGGAGCCTGCAGCCCCAGCGCTTCCCGAAACGCCGCCCCAGCCCGTCGCAGATCGCCCCGCCCGCGAGCGCGCCGATCGCCCCGGCGATCCAGGGGGCCGCCGCGTAGAACCCCCCTTCGAGGGCCTTGAAGCCCCGGCTCTCGACCAGGTAGATGAACAGCCAGTTGAAGAAAAGATAGAAGAGATAGTTGCTGCAGAAATAGCTGGCCGTCAGGAGCAGGACCTCGCGGTCCATCAGCACCCGCATCCAGGCGGAGCCCGCGCCCGCGGCCGGCGGGTCGGGACGGTCCGCATCGATCACCGCCAGCTCCTCGCGGCTGACGCCCGGGTGCTCCGCGGGACGGTCCCTGACGTACCACCACCACAAGCCCGCCGTCAGAAAGGCCAGGGGGGCGGTCAGGACGAACGACGGGCGCCACCCGATCCCCTCCAACATCCAGGCGATCAGGGGGCCGGTCGCCGCCGAGCCCAGGGTCAGGCCGGCGTTGCTCAGGCCGTTCGGGAAGGCCCAGCCCGAGACCGGGAACCAGTTGCGGATCGTGCTTCCCCCCTGGACCGGGAAGAGGGGCGCCTGCGCCACGCCCATCAGAAAGCGCAGGCCGATCAGGGAGGAGAGGATCACGGCCTGCGAGGCGAGCGTCCGGCCGGGGACCAGGCCGACCAGCAGGTTCAGCGCTCCCCACGCGACCGCGATGTGGGTCAGCGCCCTCCGGCTGCCGACGGCGTCGCCATAGACCCCCCCGGGAAACTGAAAGATCGCGTACCCCCAGGCGAACGACGCCAGCACCATCCCCAGCTGGAAGCGCGTCAGCCCCAGGTCCGTCATCATCCATTCGCCGGCGATGGACATGTTCGTCCGCAGCAGGTACGCCACGAAGCTCGAGAGGAAGAGCAGGGCCAGGATGATCCAGCGGACCGAAGTCGTCCGCCCTGCGGGGTGATCGACCGGCGCGGGGGTCACGGGCGGGGATCATAGCCGGTTTGCCCCGGAATCGTCGCCAGGGCGGGGACCGGGGGAACCGGGGCCCCGGTCCTGGCGTACTATCCATCGGTCCCAGGAGCCACGAACACGGAGGAGCCAGGCATGAACCCGGAACTCGTCATCGACGGCGTGACCAAGACCTATCCCAACGGCGTGCAGGCCCTCAAGGGGGTCTCGCTGCGCATCCCCGCCGGCATGTTCGGGCTCCTCGGGCCGAACGGCGCCGGGAAATCGACCCTGATGCGCACCATCGCCACCCTGCAGGAGCCCGACCAGGGCTCGATCACCTTCGGCGACATCGACGTCCTTCGGCAGAAGGACAGGGTGAGGCGGACCCTCGGGTACCTGCCGCAGGAGTTCGGCGTGTATCCCAAGGTCACGGCACTCGAGCTGCTCGACCACTTCGCGGTCCTCAAGGGGCTGGTCGAGAGGCGCAAGCGCGCCGAGGTCGTGGACGCCGTCCTGCGCCGGACGAACCTCTGGGACGTGCGCAAGCGGCGGCTCGGCACCTTCTCCGGCGGGATGAAGCAGCGCTTCGGGATCGCGCAGGCCCTGCTCGGGAACCCGCGGCTCATGATCGTCGACGAGCCGACCGCCGGCCTCGATCCGGCCGAGCGGCTGCGTTTCCACAACCTGCTCAGCGAGATCGGAGAGAACATCGTGGTGATCCTCTCGACCCACATCGTCGAGGACGTGAGCGACCTGTGCAGCCGGATGGCGATCATCGCCTCGGGCCGGGTCCTCCACAGCGGCGAGCCGCAGGCGGCCATCGACACGCTGCGGGGCCGGATCTGGAAGAAGATCGTGCCGCGCGAGCAGCTGGCCGACCACGAGCGGGATCTCGAGGTCATCTCGACGCACCTGGTCGCCGGCCGGACCGCGATCCATGTCCTGGCGCCGTCCCGCCCGGACCCGTCGTTCCAGGAAGTCTCCGCCGACCTGGAGGACGTCTACTTCTCCACGCTGCGCGCCGCCGAAGCGAAAGCGGCCTGACCCCGATGCTCCTGCGCATCTCCGCGTTCGAGATCCGCTACCAGCTGAGACAGCCGCTCTTCTGGGTGGCCGCGGCTTTCTTCTTCCTCCTTTCCTTCGGCGCCGTGACCACGGACGTCGTCCAGATCGGAGGGGCGATCGGCAGCGTCAACCGGAACGCCCCGTTCGTCCTGATGCAGATCCTGCTGGTGATGACCGTGATTGGGACCTTCCTGACCACGGCGTTCGCGGCGGGAAGCGTTCACCGGGACGTCGAGACCCAGGCGGATGCCATCTTCTTCTCGTACCCGATCCGCAAGGCCGACTACCTTTTCGGCCGGCTCTCCGGTTCCCTGGCGATCTCCTGGGTGGTCTACGGCGCGGTCCTGCTCGCGGTGGCGATCGGCGGGCTGATGCCCTGGCTGGAGCCCGAGCGCGTCGGGCCGTTCCGCCTTGCCCCCTACGTCTTCTCGATGCTGGCGTTCGTCCTCCCTAACGTCATCATCAGCGGCGCCATCTTCTTCGCCCTGGCCGCTCTCACCCGGAGCCTGCTCTACACCTATGCCGGGGTGGTGATCTTTTTCGTGGCCTACGGGATTTCGAGCCTGTTCCTGGCCG
>DATNEZ010000319.1:0-6050 GCA_035606645.1 Binatia bacterium | reverse complement strand
GGCGCGATCCGAACGATTCCCAGTAGAGCCGGCCCGGATCCGGGACCTCGTCCCGCTCCAGGAGGGCCAGGGCGTCCCGGATGCGTGCGGCCTCCGCCGAGCAGCGCGGGCAGCCGGCCAGGTGCGCCTCGAGATCGCGGCTGGACTCCGGATCGATCTCGCCGGCCAGCCGGCGCGCGATCAGGTCGGGCACCGTGTCGCAGAGTGGGATGGTCAAGCTCCCTCCCCCTGGCTGCCGTCCAGGGGGGCCAGGCGGCCCCGCAGGCTTCGCACCGCCTGGAAGAACGTCGCCTTGGCGGTACCGATCGAGATCCCCGCGATCTGGGCGATTTCGGTGAATTTCATCCCTTCGTACACCTTGAGGAGCAGGATCTGCCTCTGGCGGGGGGGCAGGTCCCCCACCGCCTGCCGGACCTGACGCTTGAGCGCCGCATCCGGCCCGGCGGCCTCGCTCTGCATGCCGGGGGCGTCGTCGAGAGCCACCGTGGCGCGGCGCGCGCGGCGGGCCTTGAGCGCCAGGTTGATCGCAATCCGGGTGATCCAGGTGCGGAACGACGCCTCCCCCCGGAAACCCCGCAGCGATCGGTAGGCCCTCATGAACGCCTCCTGAGCCAGGTCGTCCGCCTCTTCGTGGCTCCCGAGGAACCGGAATCCGAGGCGGTAGACGGCGATCCGGTGGCGCGCGACCAGGAGGTCGAATGCCGGCTCGTCCCCCCGGAGGAAGCGGGCCACCAGCACGTCGTCACTGTCCCGAGGGTCCGGGTCAGCCTGCATCGCCTCCTCTGACAGTTAGACCCCTCCCGAGGGGGGCTGGTTTAGCCGGGACGGGGGGTGGGGCGTCGGAATCCTGGGAGCCTAGGCGCCCTTGCGCTTCCAGCGCACTCCCTGCGGAGTGTCTTCCAGGACGATACCACGTCCGAGGAGCTCGTCGCGGATGCGATCGGCCGCCGCGAAGTCCCGGCGGGCGCGGGCCTCGGCCCGCCGGCGGATGGCGGCTTCGACGTCGGCCTCGATGTCCGCCCGCTGCCCGGGGTGGAGGCCGAAGACGCTCGCGAAGTCCTTGAGGACCGCGCGCACCGCGTCGAGGTCCTGGCGGCCGAATGTTCCCGAATCGATCGCCGTGTGGGTCTCCCGGACCAGCTCGAACAGGTGCCCGAGGGCGCCGGCTGTGTTCAGGTCCGAGTCGAGGTCGTCCAGCATGCCGCGGTGTCTCTCCCCGGCCGTCGCGGCCAGGTCTCCGCCCCCTGCACCGGCGGTCGCGGCGACCTCCTCGAGCCTCAGGGCGAGGGCATCCAGCCGCCCGAGGGCCGCCTGCGCCTGCGACAGCCCCTCGAAGGTGAAGTTGAGCGGCTTCCTGTAGTGCACCGAGAGCAGCATGAAACGGATCGCCCGCAGGTCGTAGCCGCGTCCCGCCAGGTCGCGCAGCGTGAAGAAGTTGCCCCTCGACTTCGACATCTTCTCCCCGTCGACGACCAGGTGCGCGGCGTGCATCCAGTAGCGCACGAACCGCTTGCCGGTGGCCGCCTCGCTCTGTGCGATCTCGTTCTCGTGGTGCGGGAAGATGTTGTCCACGCCCCCCGTATGGATGTCGAAGGTCTCTCCCAGGAGCTGCATCGACATGGCCGAGCACTCCATGTGCCAGCCGGGTCGTCCGGGGCCCAGCTCCGTCTGCCAGAACGGCTCGCCGTCCTTGGGCGCCTTCCAGATGGCGAAGTCGCGCGGGTTGTCCTTGTCGTACTCGTCCGAGTCGATGCGCGCCTGGCCGGCCCCCGCCGCCGCGTCCAGGTGGGACAGCCGTCCGTACTGCGGAAAGCTGGAGATCCTGAAGTAGAGCGAGCCGCGGCTCTCGTAGACGTGCCCCTTCTCCTGGAGCCGCTGCGCGAGATGGACCATCTGGGGGATGTACGCGGTGGCCCTCGGGTAGTGCTCCGCCCGCTCGATTCCCAGGGCGTCCAGGTCCTCGAAGAAGGCGTCGATGTATTTTTTCGTGTAGTCGTCGAGGGAGAGGCCCGCCGCGCACGCGTTCGCGATCGTCTTGTCGTCCACGTCCGTCAGGTTCATCACCTGCGTCACGCGGTAGCCCCGGAGCTTCAGGTGACGGCGGAGCAGGTCCTCCCACAGGTAGGTGCGGAAATTGCCGATGTGGGCGAAGTCGTAGACCGTCGGACCGCAGGTGTAGAGACGCACCTCGCCGGGGTGCAGGGGCTCGAACGCCTGCTCCCGGCGGGTGAGCGTGTCGTGAAAGCGAAGAGTCATGCGGGCGCAGCCGTCCCCACGCGGGCGGCGTGCGCCCGCGATTTAGAACTGGAACTCGACTCCGGCCTGGTAACGGCGCCCGAAATCGCGCTCGGAGTCCAGCTGCAGATTGCCGCTCCGGTTGGGCTGCGCGGGCTCGTAGGTGTTGATGCGCAGGTAGTCCTTGTTCAGCAGGTTCTCCACCGTGAAGCTCATCTTGGCGTTGAGCTTGCCGAGCACGAACGACTTGCGCGCCAGCAGATCGATGGTGAACACCGGATCGTTGCGGTGATCGTTGCGGCGCAGGATCCTGAAGGGGCGATTGCCCTGCGCGTCCGGCTCATCCGGCACGTAGCCGTACAGGAGCCGGAACTGCGGGTAGTCGAAGTTGTTGAGCGCCAGGAAATTGCTGATGATCGAGTAGGGCAGTCCCGAGCTCCAGTTGATCGTCGTCCCGACCTGCCAGTCCTTCGGCAGGTAGGTGCTCGCATTGAACTTGATCACGTGCCGGAGATCGTCCTCGGCGTACGAGAACTCCTGGCCGACCGTCGCCGGATCGTCCCCGAGCGACGACTGGAAGTCTTCCGCCTGGGAGCGGTTCCGTGAATAGGTGTAGGACGCGTCCATCTGCCACTTCCTGCTCAACCGCTTGGTCAGCTGCACCTCGATCCCGTTGTAGATGGACCGGTTGATGTTGCCGACCCGGAAGATCTGGTTGAAGAAGAAATTGTGGATGTACAGGTCCGGCTTGTTGTCGGGGACGCGCTGCGAGGCCGCGCCGCTGTTCGAGCCGGCCGGCGGGAGCAGGTTGCCGATGGCATCGAGCGGCTTGCCTTCGAAGTACCGGACCGAGTGGTTGATGTCCCGGTCCTGCAGCTGGTCGCGGTACCTCTTGTCGATGAACGTGAACCGGATCGACAGCTCGGGGGCCAGCTCGCGCTCGAAGCCCACCGTCATCTCGTCGGAGAACGGCGTCTGCAGTCCGCGGTCGACCTGGCTGGCGCTCGGCGGGGCCTTGGCGATCGGGGAGCCGATCCCGTTGTTCGGGACGCCGCTGGCCGAGACGCCGCTCGCGTCGGCCTCGTAGTAGCGGAAGATCGTGTCCGGGCCTTCTTCCGGAACGACGGTCCCGAGGAACAGCCGGTCGTAGAACCGGCCCCAGTTCATGTAGACCTTCGTCTTGGAGTCGGCCCACGGGTCCCACGAGATCGAGATGCGCGGCGCCAGGTTGTTGTTCGTCAGCCGGAACGCCTCCCGCTCCTGGAACGTCGCGGCACCCTGCTCCCTCAGCTTCTGGCGATCGATGATCAGGTCGCCCGTGACCGGATCGACCGACACGGCGTCGGGGAACAGGCTCTGCAGGCTCGAGGCCACCACGGTGGTCGCCGTGTGGTGCTGCGTGAGGCGGGACGGCGCCACGCTCTTCAGACGCAGCAGGGTCTGCTCGATCTGGGCGATCCTGTCGAGATTCGGGTCCCCTTGGCCGACTTGAATCGGGTTCTTGCACGGATTCCCCAGACCGGCGGCGTAGAAGATCGGGTCGTTGCAGTACCCGGTGCTCGAGATGCCGTCGTTGTTGCCGAGCAGCTCGTCCGGCGTCCCCTCGGAGCCTCCCAGCGCGACCAACCGGTCATAGAGATTGCGCTCCCTGACGGGATCGAACGGCGTGTACCCGAACGAGTCGGTCGCCTCGCGATCGAAGCGGACCCCCATGAAGAGCGTCAGGTTCGGCAGCGGCTTGTAGGTGTCCTGGGCGAACATGCCGAAGGTCGTATTGGTCGCCTCGTTGGAGACCTGATTCTCGGTCGGCAGCTGGACCCCGATGGCGGGGTTGATGGCGGCGCCGGCGACCGGACGGGCGTGCGGGAAGAGGATGGGGCGGAGATTGGTGTCCTGGTTGTACGTCTCGCGCTCGCCGACCACCCCGAACTTCATGTCGTGCTGCCCGTGCCAGTCGGGGACGAAGACCGTCAGGTCCTCTCGCAGCGTGATGCGTCCCGACTGCGAGGTGTAGTCGGTGAAGCCGCGCTCCCCCGGGATGTTGCCGGCATTCGGCCCGGTGACGCGCGACGTGGCCAGGTCGATCTCGTAGTCCCGGTCCCGCGGGATCGGCGAGAACCGGCCGTACGGGTAGGACGCCTCGATGCGGTGGCGGTTCGGGTCGTCGGGCGTCCCGAAGAAGATCTGATCGTCCGGGTTCGGCCGGACGCGGTCGTCGAGAATCTGGTTGCGGTTCCGATCCTCGATGTACGGGATGACATTGGGGAAGGCCTGGGCGAAGGCGGCATCCCGCGTGTCCAGGTGATGGTTCTCGTTCCGATCCTCGCCGTCGTCCAGCACGCCGTTGTGGTTGGAGTCCTCGTCGATGTAATCGATGACCCGGTCCCCGTCCCTGTCCTCTCCCTGGTCCAGCTGGCCGTTGTTGTTCGCGTCCTCCCAGAACAGGTCGACGTGACCGTCGCAGTCGACGTCCTCGCGCGTGTACCCTTCGCACCCCGACCTCGGCCGCGTCAGGCGACCGTCGCCGTCCCGGTCCTCGCCGGGATCGAGCACGCCGTTCCTCGCGACCGTGTCCTCGAACACGTCGAACAGGGGGACCGGCAGGTCCCGGTCGAGGTCCTCGCCCGCGTCGCGCTCCGAGGCATCGATGAATCGATTGTGATTGCGGTCCACGAAGAGGACGCCGTTGTGGTTGGTGTCGGCGCCGAGGGTCGGGATCGTCTCGGGATTGGAGGTGAAGTGCTGGACCGTCGACTCGAGGAAGACGTTCGGGTTGAAGATCGACGTCTCCTTCAGCAGCAGGTTCAGGCCGCCGAGCTTGTAGGTGTAGCCCGATTCGACCGCGATGAACGAATTGAGGCCGAAGTTCTCGTATTCCTGCGGATCCATCGTGGTCGTGAACTGGAGCTTGTGGTTCGTGGACACCTGCCAGGTCATCTTGCCGAAGATCCGCTTCTGCTTCGCGGACAGGACGAAGGCCTGGGTCAGCGCGTTCACCGGGATCTCGATCTGCCGGTACTCGGCCGTGAAGAAGTACCAGGCCTTGTCCTTGACGATCGGCCCGCCGAGGGTCAGGGCGGGATACAGGTCGGTGAACGACAGATCCCGAAGCCCGAGCTCTCCCAGTCCGCCGTGCAGCCGGGGATCGTCGATGCCCGCCCCGTCACCGTCCAGGAGGTTGCTGCGGAACTCGAAGCTGAAGGCCCCCTCGAACTCGTTGCCGCCCGACTTCGTGACGATGTTCACGAAGCCGCCCTGGGCGCGGCCGTACTCGGCCGAAGCGCCGGCGGTCTTCACTTCGATTTCCTGGATCGAGTTCAGGTTCAGCTCCTGCCCGCGCTTGCCGGTGAGCGGGTCGTTCGTCGACACGCCGTCCACCAGCGTCACGACGTCGACGTCGCGCGATCCGTGGATGGTCGGATTGCCGTCCCCGTCCACGTCCGTCACGCCGGGCGCCAGGGTCAGGACGTCCTGGTAATCCCGGCCGAGGATCGGCAGCGAGTCGATGAACTCGGAGGTGAAGGTCGTCGAGGTCGTGGTCGTCTCGGTATTGACCACGTCGGTCGTGGCGGTGACCCTCAGCTTTTCCGTCATTTCGGCGCTGGGGCGCAGGGTGATGGTGGTGGTGAAGACCTTGCCCGCGGCGACCTCGGCGTCCATCTTGATCGTCCCCATCCCCGGGAAGGCGACCTCGATGATGTACCCCTTGCCGGGCGGCAGGGGGACGATCCGGAATTCCCCCTTGGCGTCGGTCACCGCTCCCTGGTTCACTCCGAGGGAGTCGTTCTTGATCGTGACCCGGGCGCTGGGAAGCG
>DATNEZ010000316.1:0-4215 GCA_035606645.1 Binatia bacterium | reverse complement strand
CTGTGGGTGGGATTCGCGGGACCCTACTTCGAGCTGTTCCTCTGGGGACTTGCCACGCTGGCCTGGCGCCTGACCGAGCCGGCGACCTGGGTCAACTCGGTGGCGCTGATCGTGCTCGCCGTCTCGGGGGTCAAGACGCTGCTCAACCTGAGTCCCTTCCTCAAGCTCGACGGCTATTACCTCTTGAGCGACTGGCTGGAGATGCCGAACCTGCGCGCCAGGTCGTTCCGGTATGTCGGCGACCTGGTCGCGGGCCTCTTCGCCGGGCGTCCCCGCGCCGCGGACGAGGTCACCCCGGCCGAGCGCCGGATCTACCTGTCGTATGGCCTGTCCGCCACGCTGATCTCCTTCGCCTTCCTGGCCTGGGTGGTCGTCACGACCGGAGGGTTCCTCATCGAGCGGCACCAGCCGGCCGCCCTGTTCTTCCTGGCCAGCGTCGTGGGGATGAAGTCGCGCCGCAAGATCCGCAAGCTCTTCCGCCGGCCGTCCGATCCGTCCGACGATCCGGAGGATGCCGGGAATCCCGACCCGCCGGACGACACCGCGCCCTCCGGAGCGGAGGAGCCTGAAAAGACCAAGGCGCGTCCGAGCGGCTCGTGGACGCGACGCTTCCTCTGGGCCGCCGCGATCGGGGCCGGCCTGGCCGCCCTGTTCCTCGGCAGGCTGGAGCTGCGCATCATGGGGCCGTTCAACGTCCTCCCGCAGACGAACGCCGACGTGCGGCCCGCGGTGGAGGGGATCGTCGAGTCGATCCTGGTGGACGAAGGGGACGCGGTCGAGGCGGGGGCGATCGTCGCCCGTCTCTCGAACGAGACGCTGGTGGCCGAGATGGACAAGGCGGACGCGGAGATGAGGGAGACCCGCTCGGAGCTCCGGAAGCTCGAGGCGGGATCCGGCGCGGAAGAGATCGAGCTGGCCCGGGCCGGCCTCTCGAAGGCGAAGGACCGGCTCGAGTTCGCGCGGGGGCGCCTCGCCATGATCGCGCCCCTGCACCAGCAAGGACTCCTGTCGGGGAGGGAATTCGAGGATCTGCGGGAACAGGCCGCGACGGCCGAGCACGAGCTGGAGGAGGCGAAAGGCCGTTTGAATGTCGTCTTGCGCGGCTCGCGGCCGGAGGAGATCGACGCGACGCGGGCCCGGCTGGACCGGCTGCTCACGCAGCAGCGCTACCTCGAGGAGCAGGTCCAAAGGCTCGTCGTCCGCAGCCCGGTCGCGGGGATCGTCGCGACTCCGTCCCGCGAGCTGAGAGACATGATCCGCCGCTTCGTCGCCAAGGGGGAGCTGATCGCCAGGGTCCACGACCTGCGGACCGTGACGGCGCAGATCCTCGTTTCGGAGAAGGAGATCGCCGACGTCTCGGTGGGACAGGAGGTCGTGCTTCGGGCCCGGGCCTTTCCCGAGAGGACCTTTCACGGGACCGTGACGTCGATCGCCACGGCGGCCTGGCCGGGGGCCGGCGCGGCTCCGGGCGGGGGACAGACGGCGGCCGCAGCGTTCTCCCCGTCGGGCGGCAGCGGCGCGCCCAAGTCGCTGGTGGTCACCACGCAGATCGCCAACGACTCGCTTTTGCTCAAGCCGGAGATGACGGGTCAGGCCAAGGTGATGTGCCATCCGAGACGAATCGTCGACCTGATCACGCGGCGGCTGGCCCGCACGTTCAAGGTGGAGGTCTGGTCATGGTGGTGAACAAGGCACGGGCCGAGCCGACTCCCGTCCCGGACAAGGAACCGGTCCCGGCCGATCAGGCCGGCGTGAGCGAGAACCTGTACCTGATCGGCCGCCCGCCGCTGAAAGGCTTCCTGCGGTTCGTCAAGAGCCACGCGGTCAACCCGCCGGGCGAGGGGGATCTGGCCGACGCCTGGCAGGCCGCGAACGAGCTCGTCCGCCGCCTCGAACGGGACGAGGCCGGCGCGGCGGACGATCCCCCGCTCGTCAAGATGGGACCGGAATACGAGCCGCTCTTGATCGAGCTGCTCGAGGACCCGCTGATTCGCAACGGGTACAACACCGTGCCGACCGAGGTCGCGATGGTCGAGCTGGATCGCCTGGTGGTGTACCAGAAGCACATCGACCTGACCTACGTCCGGCAGCTCGCGGAGCGGCTCGGCCCGGGCCTGAGCAAGGAGCAGATCTTCCGGACCTGCCTCCTCCACGATCACCCGCAGCCGCCCATGAAATGGTCCCGCGTGGCGGACAACCGGTTCGTCTTCGTGTCCCCGTCGAACGACCTGCGGTTCCTGGGGGCCACGCCCCTGAACGCCGATCAGATCAAGGACCATCCGCTGCCGGGGCACCTCGCGGGAGTGGCCGGCGTCACCGTCGGCTTCGGGTCCAACTTCCTCAACGCGGTCTACTGCGAGAAGCGCCTGATCCTCAACAACGGGAGCCATCGCGCCTACGCGCTGCGGGAGCTGGGGGTCACGCACGCGCCGTGCATCGTGCAGCACCTGCCGTCTCGCGACCAGGTGGAGGTGGTGGCCTCCAGGGAGGTGCGTCGCGATCCGGACCTCTACCTGAAGCATCCGCGTCCCGCGATGCTGAAGGACTATTTCAACCCGAAGCTGCACCGCGTCATGCCGGTGCACCGGCGCCTGCGGCAGATCGCGATCCGGTTCGAGGTCGAGGAGAGCTATGTACCGGCGCTGTGACCGCCACGCCCGGAGGGGACCGTGAGAAGGGCCACGCGGCTTCGGCTGTCCCTCTTCACGGCGACCGATCTGGCGATCGGCCGCGCTCCCCTCACGCCGCAGAACAGCCAGGCCGACCCGAGACGTGAGATCTATCTGCAGGGGATGGTGGCCTACCTCAACGACCTGCTCCGGGACTACCGGCGGGGCGAAACCGCATCGGAGGCGCTGTCCCGTCTCAGGGCCTTCCTGCCGCGGCTGCCCTGCTCCGACCTGGTGACGCTGTCCTCCAATGGACGGCCCGGTGTCGCGGAGGCGCCGGGGGCCCGCGACACGATCGCGTTCCACGCCGATCGGCTGAAGATTCTCTTCCTCGACGGCCTGCACCGAGGCGCCGAGAGCCCGGCCATCCCGGCGGGACGGTTCGCCCCGCAGGTCGCGCGCATCGTCTCGGCGCTCGCCCGTGGTGTGTCCGAGTCGGCGCTCTCCCGCCTTCTCGCGCAGGGCGGCGTGGACATGTCGGGGGCGATCGAGGGGCTGCGCGCCATCGAACTGATCGAAGAGGTCGACCCGTCCGTCCCGATCGTCCCGCAGTCCCTGCGGGAGGGAGGGAAGGACAGGCTGACCTGGCTGGGGCACGCCTGCGTCCTCCTCCAGACCGCGCGCGCGTCGGTCTGTGTCGATCCGTTTCTCCGGCCGCACCTGAAGTGGACAGCGGAGGAATCGCGGTCGTCCTTTTCCGACGACTTCGGCGATCGCCTCCTGTTCGAGCCCTACGGCCCCGGGCTGCCCCAGCTGTCGCCGGCGCAGCTCCCGCCGCTGGATGCCGTGTTCATCACTCACCAGGACACCGACCACTGCAACCTGGGCGTGCTCATGATGCTGCCCGAGGACGTCCCCATCGTGGTGCCGGAGTGGCGGGGGGACCATCCGTGGGAAGTGGATCTCGCGGCCCTCATCCGCAGGGTCCTGGGTCGAAGACGACGGATCGTCCGCCTGAAGCACGGGGAGACGGTGACGATCGGAGACCTCCGCGCCACGGCATTCCCATTCGTCTCGGAGGTGCCCTCGTCGCTCACGACGCGCTGGAACTGCTATCTCTTCGAGACGCCGCACGGGGCGGTCGCCTGCACCGCGGACTCGGCCGTCACGGACGAGGGGGTCGATTTCCTGATCGGGCGGCTCGGGCGGCGGAAGAAGCCGTTCGTGCTCTGCGCGCGGGCGCTGCACTCGGGGGAGACCTCCCCGGGCTACCGCGATGACCTGGAAAGCCTCTTCAACTTCACGCGCTTGTGGGCCTGGTACATGCCCGTGTGGGACCTCTTCCAGCCGGTCGAGCAACCCGGCATCAGCGAAGGCCGCTTTCGCAGGCTGGCCCGGCGGACCAACCTGCGCTTCTACCTTCCCTACGCCATGGGCACGGCACCGTGGTTCCGCATCGCCGATGCGAACGACCCCCTGCATGTCCCCATGGCCAATCTCTCGGCCCGCGATCTGCGCGTCCTGTCCGACTCCGTCACGGCCATCTCCAGAAGGGCCGCCCTCTTTCCCGGGAAGTTCGCCCGGCCGTTCCCGCTGGCGGAGGCGT
>DATNEZ010000302.1:0-2125 GCA_035606645.1 Binatia bacterium | reverse complement strand
CCCTCCATCCGGACGCTCGATGCGGTAGGGCTCCATCGGCTCGGACGTCGCCCCGCGGCTCAGGCGGGAGGCGAGGCGGCCCCGATCCTCTTCGTGGACCGCCTCCAGCCAGGCCCCGGGGCGGGCATACAGGTCCTCCCGGCTCCGGCCCCAGATGCGATCGTACGCCGGGCTGACGTAGAGCATGGCGCCGGTCTTCGCATCGGTCATCCAGAACACTTCGTCGATGGTCTCCGCGATCTGGCGGAACTGCTCCTCGCTCCTGCGCAGGGCCCTTTCCGCCGCGGCGAGCTGCAGGACCCGCCCGACCACCCTGGGCAGCTCCTCCCAGAAGTCGCCTCGCTTGATCACATAGTCGGCCGCGCCCCGGTGGATGACCTCGGCGGCGATCCGCTCGTCCCCCAGGCCGGTGACGACGATCACGGGAACGGGCGGCGAGGCGGATCGGGCCGCATCGAGAACGGCCAGGGCGTCGCCGTCGGGCAGGCGGTAGTCGACCAGGGCGACGGAGATGGAGTTCTCGGTGATCATGCGGATCGCTTCGGCGACCCGGCCGGCGAGACGCACCGCAAGCCCCGCTTCCTGCATCGCCCGCTTCTGCAGCTCGGCGGTCGCGACATCGTCCTCGACGATCAGGACGGCGCCGCCCGTCACTTGCTCCACCGGCGGCGCGATCACCCGGCCGCCCTGTCGAGCTTCAGGGGCGCCCCGCGCGAGTCTGTGCGCAGGCCTGGCGCCGGCGCCGGAAAGGACGCCGGGAACGCAAGGAAGGGATCTCGCTTACATTGCATCTGTTCCAGGTTTCTCTGAAACCCAAAATAGCCCTCCTTCGGACCCCTGTCAACAGCGGCGCATCGCGGGAAGGGACGATTGTCGCTTGACTCGGCCCATGCGGCGGGCCTAGCATGGCTCAACCTAATTCTCCGGCTCGCGTGGCCCGGTCGTCAGGGGTCGAGCGGAGTTCGGGGGTGACGTGAGAGCGTTGCTCGTCGATGACAACCGCGCCGACGTCAACCTCCTCCAGTTGGCGCTCCGCAGCATTCATTCCGACATCGAGCTCCACATCGCCGACGACGGCGTGAAGGCGCTCGATATCCTGCGGAGCCAGGCCGCCGCCTCGCCCCCCGTCCATCCCGATTTCATCCTGCTGGATCTCAAGCTGCCCCGCAAGACCGGACTCGAGGTCCTCTTCGAGATCAAGTCCGATCCCGATCTCCGCAGGATCCCGGTGGTCGTCCTGTCGAGCTCCCGGGCCGCCATCGACATCGCCCGGGCCTACGATGCCCAGGCCGCCGCGTACTTCGTGAAGCCGTTGAGCGGGTTCGAGGGGGTGCTCGAGACGATCATGGCGTTCCTCGACGCCGCGCAGCTCCCCGCCAACGGCGGACTGGCGCACCTCCGCCACAAGTTCGCGGAGGCCGACCGGCGCTCCACGGCGGCGGATGATCTTCGGGCCTGGCCCGCCGATCGGGAGATGGCCGCCATGGTCGACGGGGCGTCGGACCCGATCATCAGCGTGACGCTCGACGGCACGATCGTGAGCTGGAACCGGGCCGCCGAGGCCCTGTACGGCTACACCCCTCTCGAGGCGATCGGGAAGGGCATCCGCCTCGTCGTCCCGGAGGAGGGGGCCGGCGACCTGCAGGCGACCCTCGCCGCCGTCGGGCGCGGCGAGCGCGTGCGGCCTTTCGATACGGTGCGGGTGGACAGGGAAGGCCGGAAGATCAGCGTGTCGACGCTGGTCTCGCCGGTCCGGGACGCCAGGGGGAACGTGGCCGGCGCCTCTCTCATCTCGCGGGAGGTGACGGCCCGCACGCAGGAAGAGGAGAAGCTCCGGATCGCCGTCGAGCACGCGCCGAACGCCATGGTGATGGTGAATGCCTCGGGCGAGATGATCCTGGTGAATGCCGAGACGGAGCGCCTGTTCGGCTACGCCCGCTCCGAGCTCATGGGACGGACGATCGACATGCTGGTGCCGGAGCGGTTCCGCGGCAGCCACCCGCAGCACAGGGCGGGGTTCATGGCCCGGCCCGAGACGCGCGCCATGGGGGCGGGGCGGGATCTCTTCGGTCTGCGCAAGAACGGCACCGAGTTCCCCGTCGAGATCGGCCTGCGGCCGATCGAG
>DATNEZ010000301.1:0-5287 GCA_035606645.1 Binatia bacterium | reverse complement strand
CTGGTAGCGGTTCCCCTCGAAGGTCTCGAGCTCGTCCAGCATGAAGGGGCCCTCCAGGGCCGCGAGCCGGTTGCCGTGGAACTCCGCGGCATGGCGTGCGAGCCAGAGGAAACGGCGCTCGACGGTGCGACGGGCGACACCCAGGACGCGGGCCGCCTGGCGCAGCGCCACGCAGGCGAGCATCAGGCGGAGGAACGCCGCATTGAGGTGCGGCTTCTTCTGGTTGCGGTCGGCCCGGAACGACTGCCGGGAGAAGCGGCGCCGGCAGACCCGGCAGCGGAAGCGCTGCACCGGATGCGCCCGGCAGCGCGGGTGGTACAGGCCGTCACGATGGAAGAACGGCGCGACCAGGTCGAGCGGAGTGGAACAGGCGGGATACGGGCAGCGTGGCGGCACGAACATGGAAGCCTCCGTCGACGCGGACGGAGGCTCCTATAGAAAGGATCGTGCCACGTTCAATTCGCCCTGCCTGGCGAGTCAATTCCCTCGCAAAATCCCCGAGCCAACCCTGGATCTGCCGGATCGAGGCCCTCGACCTGTCCGCGGACGAACGCAGGCCAGTGTCAGCGCCCCACCCGCGATCGGGCGCCTCCACGGTTGTCGGGCATTTTCCAAAGGAATAGAATGCCGGCGTGATCAAGCGCCATCACTGGGGCGGGCTCGCGGTGCCCGGGCTCGAGCTGCCTCATGACGTCGTCATCCTCGGCCTTCCCTACGACGCCGGCGCCTGCTGGCGCGGCGGAGCGTCCCTCGCACCCCGCCGGCTGCGCGAGATCTCCGGCACGTCGCCCGCCATCTCCGAGGAGGGGTACGTCGTCGATCCGGCCCTCCTGCGGCTGCGCGACGCCGGGGACGTCGCGCCCGAAGCGGAATCCACCCTCTCCGCGATGGCGGCCCCCGTCGGCGCCAAGGCCGACGCCGTGCGGCAGGCCTACTTCGCCCGCGTCGAAGACGCGGTCGTGCAGATTTTCAAGACCGCGGCCATGGCCGGCCGGGATTCCTTCCTGCTGTCGATCGGCGGGGACCACTCCGTCAGCATCCCGCTGGTGCGCGGGTTCGCCAGCCGGTTTCCGGAAGGGTTCGGGCTGGTCTCGCTCGACGCCCACCCCGACCTGTTCGACCGCTACGAAGGATCGCCGCTGTCGAACGCCTGCCCGATGCGCCGCGCCCTCGACGACGGCCGCCTGAAGCCGGAAAACCTTCTCATCCTCGGCACGCGCTCCTACAACCAGGTGGAGCTCGAGTTCATGCAGGAGAAGGAGATCCGCTTCGTGCCGGCGCGCGAGATCGAGCGGATCGGCATCCGGGGGGCGATCGAGCTGGCGCGCGAGAGGATGGCCGGCGTCGGGAACATCTACCTGAGCATCGACATCGACGTGGCCGACCCGTCGTGCGCCCCGGGGACCGGCGCGCCGGTGGCCGGCGGCCTGTCGAGCCGGCAGCTGCTCGACCTGACGCGCGGCCTGCTGCACCACCTGCCGGTCCGCGCCATGGACCTCGTGGAGATCGCCCCGCCTCTCGACCCCACGGACGCGACCCTGTTCCTGGCCCTGCAGATCGCCTTCGAGACCTTCGCCGTCCTGGCGGAGAAGCGCAAGCCGAAGAGCCGATCTTAGGAGAGTATTGGGCCGGGCCCCGGCGCGGGCTCGGCGCCTACTTCTTCTTGAACAGCGCCTCGAAGGCAGCGCGGCCGGGAGTGACTTTCGCCGCGGCGGAGGCGGTCGCCGGGGCCGGCGTCGTGATGCGCCGGCCGGTGGCGTCGAGGACGCTCTCGGGACGGAAGACCTCGCAGGTGTTGGCGGCCGTCTTGGAATCGAAACGCTTGGGGATCGGCTGGCGGCACTCGAAGCGGGCGCCCGGATCGAAATGGACGCAGTTGCGGCAGCAGTGCTGGGCGGCTTTGCACTTGGGGCAGAGCGCGCTGGTCGCCACGCTCTCCGGCGACGGCTCCTGGTGCCCGCACTGGTAGCAGCGGGTCACGACACGGGCCTCGCGCGCCATGCCCCGCGGCTCGCGCGGCCCGCGCGGCCCGAGGTCCTCCTTCTTCCGTTTTTCGCGTTCTTCCTTGTACTCGTTGTCGCGGTATCCGGGCTGTCGGTACTTCATCGGGGCAAGCTCCTGCTGCCGGGGGTTTGTCTTGGGTGGACTCCATTGTACCCCGTCCCACCCGTTTTCGGGTAGAATCCTGCCCTTCCGGTGCACTGGCTTCGTCCGCCGCCTGCCGCGGCGGAACATTCCCAGGATGGTCATTGGTCACGAGGTGCCGACGATGATGACCCCCCGCAACGCTCTCAGTCTGTCCACGCGAGTCCTCCTGGCGCTGGCCTGGCTCGCCCTGCCCGCCTTCGCCGCGGATCCTCTCGAGGCCCGCGAGCACAAGCCGAAGAAGGACGAGGCGGCCACGGCCGACCCCGGCGACGCCAAGGACAAGAAGGACGAGAAGAAGGACGACAAGGACGCTCCGAAGGAGCCGGAGTTCGCCAAGGTGGTCAAGGGGGCCAAAGAGCTCCCGGGGCTGTTCCGGGTCCACGTCAAGGAAGACGACGCGAAGTATTACCTGGAGATCGCCCCCGACCAGCTGGACGTGCCGTACCTCCTGAACCCGACGCTGGTCTCGGGAATCGGCCAGGGCTTCATCTACCCGAGCGACATGCTGCCGGAATACGTGGTCGCCTTCCACAAGGTCGGCAAGACGGTGCAGCTGATCCACAGGAACACGCTGTTCCGCGCCGACGAGTCGTCCTCGCTGCGCAAGCCCGCGACCCTGGCCGCCCCCGACGCCATCGTCGGGCAGGCGAAGGTCGAGAGCCAGCCGCACCCGGACCGCAAGAGCATCCTGATCGACCTGGGGTCGATCGTCGTCGGCGACCTCGAGGGGCTGACCCCGGCCCTGAAGCAGGTGTTCGAGTCCCCCTACCAGGTCGATCGCGAGGGAAGCACCCTGGACTTCGCGAAGAACTTCCCCGACAACCTGGACTTCGAGACCGTCCTGAACTTCAAGGCCCCCGAGATCAAGAAGCCGGCGGTGTACGCCGCGGACCCGCGAAGCCTCCTGGTCCGCTTCCACTACTCGCTGTCGCGGCTGCCGCAGACCGGCTTCAGGCCGCGCCTGGCCGACGACCGGGTCGGACATTTCCTGGCGATGATGGCGGACTACACCGACGACCGTCCCGACGTGCCGACGGTGCGCTACGTCACCCGCTGGCACCTGGAGAAGAAGGACCCCGGGGCCGCCGTCTCCGAGCCGAAGCAGCCGATCGTCTTCTACCTCGAGAACTCGATCCCGAAGGAGTACCGGGACGCCGTGCGCCGCGGGGTGCTCGGCTGGAACCCCGCCTTCGAGAAGGCCGGCTTCAAGAACGCCATGGTCGTGAAGGAGCAGCCGGACGATCCCGACTGGGACGCGGCCGACGTGCGCTACTCGACGCTGCGCTGGATCGTGGCGCCGAACGCCGGGTTCGCGCAGGGACCGTCGCGCATCAATCCGTACACCGGGCAGATCTTCGACGCGGACATCCGCTTCAGCGCCGACATGCTGAGAAACGTGAGGCATGAGTACGAGGAGCTCGTGGCACCCGTCGCCGCGCGGCCGGCAGGTCCCGGAGTCCCGGCGGAGACCGCCTCGCTCCTGCGGGGCCTGGCCGGGTGGACCTCGTCCCTGGGACCGTTCCCTCTCGATGCGATCCTGGGCGGGCTCGACGGATCGTCGGCCGGACGGCCGGCCCTCGGCGCCGGCTCGCGCCCCGGCGTGCCGCCGGCGGCCCTGGGCTTCTGCGACTACGCCACCGGCCTGGCCCACGAGGCGGCGCTCGGCTGGAGCGTCCTGCAGGCCCGCGGCGGAATGGACGAGAAGGCGCAGCAGAAGTACGTCGAGGACTTCATCGTCTCGGTGACCCTGCACGAGGTCGGCCACACGCTGGGGCTGCGCCACAACTTCAAGGCGAGCAACGCCCTGCCGTTCGACAAGCTCCAGGACGCCGCCCTGACGGCGCGCGCCGGGATGACCGGATCGGTCATGGACTACATCCCGGTCAACCTGGCCCCGCAGGGGAAGGCGCAGGGGGAATACTGGCAGACGAGCCTCGGCGCCTACGACTACTGGGCCATCGAGTACGCCTACAAGCCGATCGACGCCCCGACCGCCGCGGCCGAGAAGCCCGAGCTCGACAAGATCGCCTCGCGCGTCAGCGAGCCGGGCCTGGCCTACGGGACCGACGAGGACACCTTCACCGGCTCTCCGAAGGGGATCGACCCGACCTCGAACATGTGGGACCTCGGCAGCGACATCCTGACCTATTACGCGTCGCGGGCCGGCCTGGCGCGCGAGCTCATCAGCACGATGTAGGACCGCTTCAACGAGCCGGGTCTGCGCTACCAGAAGCTGCGCGTGGTCTTCGCGCAGGCGATCGGCGAGCTGGCGCCGGCGGCGCTGAACGTGCCGAAGTACATCGGCGGCATCCGGCACTTCCGCGACCACATCGGCGATCCCAACGGCCGCCTGCCGTACGACCCGGTCCCCGCCGCCGAGCAGCGGGCCGCCCTGGCGCTCCTCAACAACGAGATCTTCGGGCCGGACGCCTTCAAGCTGCCGTCGCACCTCCTGAACAAGCTGGCGGTCGAGCGCTTCCCCGACATCGAGGGGAACTTCTGGACCGTGGAGCGGATCGACCTGCCGATCCACACCGTCGTCCTGGCGCTGCAGTCGGTCCCGATGGACCGCCTGTACCACCCGATCGCCCTGGGACGCCTCCTCGACATCGAGGCGCGCTACGACGGGAAGGACAAGGCGTTCACCATGTCGGAGATGTTCTCCTCGGTGCGCCGGGCCGTCTGGACCGAGCTCGACTCCCGCGTGAGCATCAACTCGTTCCGGCGCAACCTGCAGCGCAAGCACACGCAGACCCTGATCGGGCTGGCGGTCGGCTCCGACCCCGCCGTCCCGGAGGACGCCCGCACGCTGGCGCGCGCCGACCTGGTGGCGATCAGGCGCGGCATCGACTCGGTCCTGGGGAAGGTCGAGGGGCCGGTGGCCAAGGTCGACGTCATCACCCGGGCGCACCTGGACGAGACCCGGGCGCGTATCAGCGCGGCGCTCGAGGCCGGCATCCAGAGGCAGCTGCCGCAGGCCCCGGCCCGGCCGCAGGGTTAGCGCTCCCGGGCGGCGGGGCCTGGCCGCAGGGTTGGCGCGCCCGGCCCTTTGACCCGAGGGGCGGGCGGGGGTAGAATCCCTGCCCGAACCCTGAAGATCTGTTACGGACTCGACTTTCACCAACCCGTAAGGAGGCGT
>DATNEZ010000285.1:0-2948 GCA_035606645.1 Binatia bacterium | reverse complement strand
CCCTCCCCGGGGACGCCGCGCCCGGCGTCGTCCTCGGCCACGCCCGGCAGCACCTCGGACAGCGCGGCCATGATCAGGACCTCGTCGGGCTGCGCCGCGACCGGCGGGCGCCACGAGGCCATGTCGCGCTCGACGAAGGCGGTCGTCGCCTGGCCGGCGCGGAACACCGGGTGGGCGAGGATGGCCTTCAGGTAAGGGAGGTTGGTCTCGACCCCCAGGATCGCCGTGCGCTCGAGCGCCTGCTCCATGAGACGGATGGCGCCCGGGCGATCCTGCGCGTGCACGATCACCTTGGCGAGCAGCGAGTCGTAGTGAGGGCTCACGCCATCCCCCGTCTCCACCCCCCGGTCCACGCGGATCGAGGGTCCCTCCGGAAACGCCGCCAGGAGGACGCGGCCGGTGGCCGGCAGGAAACCCAGGGCGGGGTCCTCGGCGTTCACGCGGCACTCGAGGGCGTGCCCCGCCTGGCGCAGGTCGGCCTGGGTGAAGGGGAGCGCCTCTCCCGAGGCGATGCGGATCTGCAGGTCGACCAGGTCGATGCCGGTCACGAACTCGGTGACCGGGTGCTCCACCTGGATCCGGGTGTTCATCTCCAGGAAGTGGAACCGCCGGTCCGCGCCGACCAGGAACTCGATCGTCCCGGCGTTCACGTACCCGCAGGCGCGCGCCGCGCGGACGGCCGCCTCCCCCATCTCCTCGCGCAGCGCCGGATCGAGGAGGGGCGAGGGGGATTCCTCCAGCAGCTTCTGGAAGCGCCTCTGGATGGAGCATTCGCGCTCGAAGAGGTGGACGCACCCGCCCGCCGAGTCCGCCAGGACCTGGACCTCGACGTGACGCGCCTCCCGGATCTGCGACTCGAGGAACAGCCGCGGGTCGCCGAACGCCTTCTCGGTCTCCCGCCGCGCGGCGCGGACCGCCTCCGGCAGCGCCTCGGGCGACCCGGCGACGCGCATCCCCCGCCCGCCGCCTCCTCCCGCGGCCTTGACGAGGACCGGATACCCGATCCGGCCGGCCTCGCGCGCCAGGGTTTCCTCGTCCTCGTCCCCGCGCCCTTCGAAGCCGGGGACGACCGGGACGCCGGCGGCCGTCATGGCGCGCCGGGCGGCGATCTTGTCCCCCATCAGTCTCATGGCGGCGGCCGGAGGTCCGACGAAGATCAGCCCGGCCCCTTCCACCGCCTCGGCGAACCCGGGGCTCTGCGACAGGAAGCCGTAGCCCGGGTGGATGGCATCGCAGCGGCGCTCGAGGGCCGCCTCGATCAGGCGATCGCCGCGGAGGTAGCTCTCGGAAGGGGGGGCGGGCCCGATGCGGACCGTCTCCGCGGCCTGGCGCACGTGCAGGGCCGCGCGATCGGCGTCACTGGCGACGGCCACCGGGACGATCCCCAGGCCCCGGCAGGCCCGCGCGACGCGCACGGCAATCTCCCCCCGGTTGGCGATCAGGAGCCTCCGGATCGGCCGGGTGGTCACGCGTTACATCCGGAACACGCCGAAGCGCGAGGCCTCCACCGGCGCGTTCAGGCAGGCCGAGAGGGCCAGCCCCAGGACGCGCCGGGTCTCGGGCGGATCGAGGATGCCGTCGTCCCACAGCCTGGCGGTGGAAAAGTAGGGGCTCCCCTCGCGCTCGTAGCGCTCCAGGATCGGACGGGTGAACGCTTCCGCGTCCGCGGCGCTGAGCGGGGCCTCCCCGCGGCGGGCACGCTGCTCCTGCTGCACGGTGAGCAGCACGCTGGCCGCCTGCTCCTTCCCCATCACGCCGATGCGGGCGTTCGGCCACATGAACAGGAAGCGCGGCCCGTAGGCCCGCCCGCACATGCCGTAGTTCCCCGCGCCGAAGCTGCCGCCGATGATGACCGTCATCCGGGGGACCGCCGCGTTCGCCACCGCGTGCACGAGCTTCGCGCCGTCCTTGGCGATCCCCCCCTGCTCCGCCTCCCTGCCGACCATGAATCCCGTGATGTTCTGCAGGAAGAGGACCGGGATGCCGCGCGCGGCGCAGAGCTCGATGAAGTGGGTCCCTTTCAGGGCGCTCTCGCTGAACAGCACGCCGTTGTTGGCGAGGATCCCGACGGGATACCCCTCGATCCGCGCGAAGCCGCAGACCAGGGTCGTCCCGTACCGCGCCTTGAACTCCCGGAGCCGGCTCCCGTCGACCAGGCGCGCGATGACCTCGCGCACGTCGTACACCTCGCGCAGGCTCCGGGGCACGACGCCGTAGAGCTCCTGGGGATCGCAGAGCGGCTCCTCGGGTGCGGTCCGATCCAGGGTGACGCGCTTGCGCGTGTTCAGCGTCGCCACGATCGCGCGCGCCTGCTCCAGCGCGTCGTCGTCGTCCGCGGCCCAGTGGTCCGCCACCCCGGACTTGCGCGTGTGGACGTCGGCCCCTCCCAGCTCCTCGGCGGTCACGTCGACGCCGGTGGCCGCCTTCACCAGGGGGGGCCCGCCCAGGAAGATCGTGCCGGTCCCGCGGACGATCAGGGTCTCGTCGCTCATGGCCGGGACGTACGCCCCGCCCGCCGTGCACGACCCCATCACCACGGCGATCTGCGGGAGGCCCGAGGCGCTCATGCGGGCCTGGTTGTAGAAGATGCGGCCGAAGTGATCGCGATCGGGGAAGACCTCCGCCTGGAGCGGCAGGAACGCCCCGCCCGAATCGACCAGGTAGAGGCAGGGCAGACGGTTCTGCTCGGCGATCTCCTGCGCGCGCAGGTGCTTCTTCACCGTCAGCGGAAAGTACGTTCCGCCCTTCACGGTCGCGTCGTTGGCGACGATCACGCAGGGCAGGCCGGCAACGGGGCCGATGCCTGTGACGATGCCGGCCCCGGGCGCCTCGTCGGCGTAGAGGCCCTCGCCGGCCAGGGCCGAGAACTCGAGGAAGGCGGCGCCGCGGTCGACCAGGCGTTCGATCCGCTCGCGGGCGAGCAGCTTGCCACGGGCGCGATGTCGCTC
>DATNEZ010000259.1:0-5703 GCA_035606645.1 Binatia bacterium | reverse complement strand
CGCCGCGGGCGATCCTGCGGATCTGGTCGTCGGTCAGATTGCGCGGGATGTCGCTCAGGACACGGCACGACGAATGCGACGCGAAGACCGGGGCGCGGGACGTCTCGAGGACGTCGTCGATCGTCTCGTCGGACACGTGGGAGACGTCCACCAGCATCCCGACCCGGTTCATCTCGCGCACCACCTGCCGCCCGAACTCGCTCAGCCCGTGATGGACCTGGTACTCGGCCGGGTTGAAGTCGGGCAGGTAGAACCTCCCGCAGGAGTCCGCCCAGTGGTTCGTGTTGGTGTGCGTGAGCGTCATGTAGCGCACGCCCAGGGCGTGGAACTGGCGCAGCGCGCCGAGCGAGTCCTCGATGGCGTGCCCCCCCTCGATGCCCATCAGGACGGCGATGCGGCCCTGCTTCTTGGCCGAGCGGATGTCGGCGACCGAGGCGGCCAGGGCCATCTCCTTCGGGTGCGCCAGGACGATGCGCCGCGTCATGTCGATGAGGTCGAGGGCCTCGCGCGCCGCGCCTCCCGTCTCGGCGTAGCTCGCCGGCACGTAGATGGCGAAGAAGGGGGCCGTGAGCCCCCCTTCCAGGGCCCGCGGGATGTCGAAATGCGGCGTCGCCCCGCGCTCCCCCACGTCGGCCCACTTCTTCTCGAGCGTGTACGGGGCGTCCACGTGGGTGTCGACCACGATGGCCCGCGAGTGCAGCCGCCGAGCCGCCGCCTCGCGGCCGTCGGCCGCCCCGGAGCCCTCGGCGCTCCATGCCGGGGCGCCCGCCGTCAGGACGGCCCATGAGATCAATCCCCCTGCGAGCCAGCGTCTCATTTTTCCTCCTCCGGGAACGGGGGATTCTCGCACACCTGCGTGCTACCATCCCTCCCATCCCGCGATCCGGCGTGGTTTCACCCGCTGCTCCCGGAGGGGAACGTCCATGGACTTCGACCTGACTCCCGGGCTCCTGGCCCTGCAGGAGAGGGCCCGGCGCTTCACCGAGGACGAGCTCTACCCGCACGAGATGACCGTCGAGGAGACCGAGGCGCTTCCGGACGAGGTCTCGGAGCGCCTGAGGCGGCGCGCGATCGAGCTCGGGCTGTGGGCCATGAACGTGCCGAAGGAGATGGGCGGCCTCGGGTCGTCCGTCCTGGAGCAGGTGATCGCCCAGGAGCAGGCGGGGCGCGCGACCAACGATCTCTGGGGCTACGTCGGCGGCCCCTACAACGCCCTCCTGCGCGGCAACGAGGCGCAGCGCCTGCGGTACCTCGACCCGGCGGTGCGCGGCACGGCCACCGCCGCGATCGCCTACGCCATCACCGAGCCGGGGGGCGGCTCCGACACCTCCGGCCTCCGGACCACCGCCGTCCGCAAGGGCGGAACGTGGGTGATCAACGGCGAGAAGTGGTTCGTCACCAGCGGCGAGCGGGCGCCGGCCGTCATCGTCCACTGCGTCACGGGCCCCGATGAGCAGACGCTGTTCCTGGTGGACCGCGGCACGCCGGGCATGCGGGTCAAGCGCATCCCGCATTTCATGACGCGCACCGAGGACAAGCACCCGGAGATGGTCTTCGAGAACTGCGAGGTGGACGAGGCGCAGATGCTCGGCGGCAGGGGCGAAGCGAACGACATCACCCGGGCCTGGTTCCGGGAGGAACGGCTGCACATCGGCGCGCGCTGCCTGGGGCGGCGCAGCGCCTCCTGGAGGAGGCGAAGGCCTGGTGCGCCACGCGCGAGACGTTCGGGCGGAAGCTGTACCAGCACCAGGCGATCGGCACGATGCTGGCCGACTCGGCCACCGAGCTGTTCGCGGCGCGCGCGATGACCTACAAGGTCGCGTGGGAGGAGGACACCGGCCGCGCCGACCTGAAGACGCTGCACGCCAAGGCCTCGATGGTGAAGCTCTACTGCTCCGAGATGGCCAACCGGGTGGCCGATCGCGTGGTGCAGATCTTCGGCGGGCGCGGCTACTGCCGGGACTTCGCCGCCGAGCGGCACTTCCGCCACCTGCGCGTCGACCGGATCTGGGAGGGGACGTCCGAGATCATGCGGGAGATCATCGTCAACGGCGTGATGAAGCGCGATCTCGATCGCCTGGTCCGCTGATCATGCGCACGCCGCGCGCCGGCGCGGAGGGGACGGGGGCCGGGGGACACCCGCTGGCCCGCCTCTTCGACCCCCGCGGCGTCGCCGTCCTCGGCGCCTCCCAGGCCCCCGGCAAGTACGGAACCATCCTGCTCCAGACCCTCCTCGAGGAGGGATACGCGGGCGCCGTCCATCCCGTCAATCCGAAGGGGGGCGCGCTCCTGGGCCGACCCTTCCTGAGATCGCTCGACGAGGCCGAGGGGCCGATCGACGTCGCCCTCATCGTGAGGCCCGCCCCCGAGGTCCCGGCGGCGATCGAGGACATCGCCCGGCGACGCATCCCGTTCGCCATCGTCTACGCCGCCGGATTCTCCGAGCACGGAGAGGAGGGACGCCGTCTCGAGCGGTCCATCGTCGAGACCGCCGCCTCGGGCGGCACGCGCATCGTCGGGCCGAACTGCATGAACATCTTCAGCGCGCCGGCTCGACTGAACCTGAGCGCCATCGTGCCGTTCCCCGAGGGGGGCCTCGGCTTCCTGTCGGCCAGCGGCAACCTGGGCTACGCCCTGGCGCGCGAGGCGACGAGGCGGCCGGGGGTCGGATTCTCGCGCTTCGTCTCCGCCGGCAACCAGGCCGACCTGGCCCTGGACGACTACCTCGACTACCTGCGCGCCGACCCGCACACGCGCGCCGTCCTGATCTTCGCCGAGGGGTTCGTGCGCGGCCGGGGGCGCGCCTTTCTGGAGGCGGTGGAGCGCGCGGCGGCCGAGAAGCCGGTCCTGGTCCTGCAGGGGGGCCGCACCGGCGCGGGACGGCGCACCGCCCGGTCGCACACCGGCGCACTGGCCGGCGGTGCGGAGGCGCTGGCCTTCGCGCTGGAGCAGGCGGGGGCGGTCCGCATCGATCGCGCCGACGAGGCGCTGTCGATCGCGCTGGCGTTCCTGACCTCGCCGCTTCCTGCCGGTCCCGCCCTGGCGCTGGTCGGCGAGGGCGGAGGCCATGCCACCCTGACCTCGGACGCCGCCTCGGAGGCGGGGCTCCGGATCGATCCGCTGCCGGACAGCCTGGTGTCCCGGCTGCGGGCCCACCTGCCCCCCTTCGCGGCGATCGTCGGCAACCCGGTCGAGATGGCCGGACGGTCGGAATACGACCTGCGGGTCTATGAACGTGTCCTCGATCCGATCCTGGACTGGACGGGATGCGACCAGGTGATCCTGTTCGGGGGATACGCGCTGTACGACGAGGCGCTGGCCGTCTTCCTCGACCGGCGGCGCCGCGAAACGGGAAAGCCAATCCTGATCCATGACCTTTATGCCGACGAGGAGCGGGAGGCGTTCGGCCCGCTCCGCCGCCTCGGCCTGCCGCTCTATGCCTCGTCCGAGATCGCCGCGCGTGCCGGGGCGGCCCTGGCCCGCGGGGGGCGCTCGCGGGAACGGGCCCTGCGGGCGCTGAAGTGGCGCCTCGAGGATCGGCCGGCGGCGGACCACGCCCCGCTTTCCCCCGATCTGCGGGCCGCGCTTCACGAGGGGCGCCGTCGCCCGGAGCGCGCCCTGTCCGAGGACGAGGCCACCCGGCTCCTGGCGCATTTCGGCGTTCCCGTTCTCGAGGCGCGCCTCGCCGGCGACGAGGAGTCCGCAGTGAGCTCGGCCGCGTCGCTCGGCTTCCCGGTCGTCCTCAAGGTGCATGACCCGGCCGTCGTCCACAAGAGCGACTCCGGGGGCGTCCATCTCGACCTCAGGACGCCCGACGAGGTCCGCCGGGCCTGGCGGGCGGCGGCGCGGTCGCAGGAAGCCGGCAGGCGTCCGTCGTCCGCCGGGGCCGCGGTGCGCCTCACGCCCTTCCGCCGCGGGGGGGTCGAGACGATCGCCGGGGCGCGGCGTGACGAACACCTGGGGCCCCTGCTCCTGTTCGGGACGGGCGGCACGGAGGCCGAGTCGGTGCGCGACCTCGCCCTCCGCACGATCCCGTGCCCCCCGGCCGAGATCGATGAGATGATCGGCTCCACCCGGGCCGGCCGCCGCCTCGCCGGCGGGCGCGGCCTCCCGGCCGCCGACGCCGCGGCCGTCGCGCGGACGCTCCAGGCGCTGGCCCGGCTTCTGCTGTCCGTGGAGGACGTCGCGGACGTCGAGGTGAACCCCCTTCTCTGCTCGGCCGAGGGCGCGGTGGCGCTCGACGCGCGGGTCATCGTGGGTGAATGAAAGGAGGCCCGACATGAAACGACGCCTGTTCGTCTGGATGTGCGCGGTGGTTCTCTCGGTATCGCCCGGCCTGGCGGGCATCGGCAAGGGGAACGGCGAGATCGGCTTCGATTTCGGGGCGACCGGCTTCGATTCCGAAGTCACGGGGAAGAGCGGGTTCCGCCTGGCGTTCCGGGGCGGGTACCATTTCAGCAAGTGGTTCGAGCTGGAGGGAGAGAGCTCGGCCTCGGTCCATGTCATCCAGGAGGGTTTCTACAAGGACGAGGCCGACATCGTCCTGTCCACGATCTTCGTCAACGGGGTCCTGAACTTCCATTCGAAGTCGGGCAACGTGGTCCCCTATCTCCTGGCGGGAATCGGCCAGGCCCGGCTCGACTTCCGGCTGGCCAATGTCGACGACACCGGCGCGGCCCGGCAGTTCGCCGCGGGCTGCCGCTTCTTCTTCGGGGAGCACGACCAGGTCGCGTTCCGCCTGCAGGCCGGCAGGGTGATGGAAGACACCTTCGACGAGACCAGCACCCACACGAACTACGTGGCGGGGTTTACTTGGCGGCTCGGCGGCGGGGCGTAGGGCCGGCGGCAATCTTCAGTCCGGCCGTCTGCTTCTCGAGCAGCGCCTTGAACTGCTCCGCCGGCAGCGGCTTGCTGAACAGGTAGCCCTGCATCAGCCGGCAGCGGCGCGCCAGGAGGCAGTCGCGCTGCTCTTCGGTCTCCACCCCTTCGGCGATCACCGCCATCTTCAGCCCCTCCGCCATGGCGATGATGGCCGCCGTGATGGCGGCGTCGCCCGGATCGGTGCCGATGTCCCTGGTGAACGACTGGTCGATCTTCAGGGTGTCGATCGGGAAGCGCTTCAGGTAGGTCAGGGACGAGTAGCCGGTCCCGAAATCGTCCACCGAGATGCGCGGCCCCATCTTCCGGAGATTCTTCAGGGAGTTGATCGTCTCCTCGACGCTCTGCACCAGGATGCTCTCGGTGATCTCGAGCTCGAGGCACTTCGGATCGAAGCCGGTGGCCTTCAGCGCGTCCTCCACCGTGTGGACCAGCTGCTGCTGGCGGAACTGGCGGCCGGACAGGTTGACCGCGACGATCAGCGGCCCGTGGCCGGCGTCCTGCCAGGCCTTCCCCTGGGCGGCCGCGGTGCGCACCACCCACTCCCCGATCGGCAGGATGAGCCCGGTCTCCTCGGCCAGCGGGATGAAATCTGCGGGCGAGACCATGCCCAGGTCGGGGTGCTTCCAGCGGATCAGCGCTTCGGCGCCGAAAATGGTCCCCGTGTCCAGGTCCACCTGCGGCTGGTAGTACAGCATGAACTCCCCCCGCTCGAGCGCCTTGCGCATGGCGTTCTCCAGCGCCAGGCGCTGGAAGGCGGAGGCGTTCATCGACGTGTTGTAGAACTGGTAGTTCCCCCGACCCGCATCCTTGGCGTGGTACATG
>DATNEZ010000258.1:0-10921 GCA_035606645.1 Binatia bacterium | reverse complement strand
TGCCCGGTCATCAGCATCGGCAACCTGACGGTGGGCGGGACCGGCAAGTCCCCCCTGACGTCGTGCATCGCCAGTCTCCTGCGCGACTCGGGCTACCGGGTCGGCGTGGTCAGTCGCGGCTATCGGCGGAAGGCGGCGGTGGATCCCCTCCTGGTTTCCGACGGCCGGGCGCTCCTCGCGGATGCGCTGAGCGCCGGGGACGAGCCGTACCTGATCGCCCGGGACAATCCGGCCGTGCCGGTGGCCGTGGGCGCGGACCGGGTGCGAGCGGCGCGTCTTCTGCTGCGCGCGGCGTCCCCCTCCCCCGAAGTGATCGTGCTCGACGACGCCTTCCAGCACCGCCGCCTGGCGCGCGACCTCGACCTGCTGCTGGTGGACCGCCACGATCCGTGGGGCAATGGTAAAATGCTGCCGCGCGGCCCGTTGCGCGAGCCGATTGCATCGATCGCGCGGGCCCACGCCGTCATCCTGACTCGCTCGGACGGACAGTGTCCCCCGAGCCTGGCCTCCGCGCTGGAGCGATTCAATCCGGGCGCGGCCCTGTTCCATTGCACGATGGAGCCACGCGCGTTCGTCCGGCCGGATGGGGAGACGATCGGCCTCGCGGCGCTGAAGGGATTCTCGGTCTATGCCTTCTCGGGGATTGCCCGGCCGGAGCGGTTCGAGGAGGACCTGCGCGCTCTCGGCGTCCGCCTGGCGGGCTCGCGCCGGTTCCCCGACCACCACGCCTTCCGCCCCCGCGACATGGAGCAGGTGGCGGCGGAGGCGCGGCGCACCGGCGCCGATGTGCTCGTGACCACGGAGAAGGACCTGGTGCGCATCGGAGAAGCCCCGGACTCCTCGCTGCCTCTGTACGCCCTGGCGATCCGGGTGTCGTTCCCCCCGGGCCGGGATCTGCAGCCGTGGCTCCTGGATCGTCTCGCCGATCTTCGCCCGCACGGGGGGCGCTGACGTGGGCACCGAGACCGTCCCCGACCCCAGCACCCCCCTGCGCCGCCTCCGCCACATGCGGCAGACGCGCGGGGTGCGGCACACCCTGTCCTATCTCTTCTGCCGCGCGCTGCTCACCGCCCTCGGCCTCTTGCCGCGCCGAGCCGGGCTCGCGATCGGCCGCGCCTGCGGACTGCTGTTCCACGCCCTCTCCGCCCGGCACCGGCGGATCGCCCGGGGGAACCTGGAGCGGGCCTTCGGCTCGACCCTCGCGCCCCGCGAGCGCGAGCGCCTGGCCCGTGCCTCGTTCGCCCATGCCGGGATGATCATGGCCGACGCGGCCTACTTCAGGCACTGCGCGACCCTGCCCCTCGAGCAGATCGCGGTATTCGAGGGGACCGAGCATCTCCTCAAGGCGGCGTCCGGGAAGCGCGGCGTCCTGATTTTTTCGGGCCACTTCGGGCACTGGGAGATGGTGGGGCTCCTGCAGCCCCGCATCGGCGTGCCGTACTCCATGATCGTCCGACCGCTCGACAACAGCCGGCTGGACTCGTACCTGGCCGGCCTGCGGACGATCACAGGGAACGAGCTGATCTCCAAGTACAACGCGGCGCGCGGCGTGCTGCGGGCGCTGCGCCCGGGACGCGCGATCGGCGTGATGATCGATCAGAACGTGCGCGGCGAGGGGGGCGTGTTCGTCGACTTCTTCGGCACGCCGGCCTCCACGACACCGGCGCTCGCCATCTTCGCCCTGAAGACCGGCGCACCGATCGTCCCCATGTTTTCCTATCCGCTCCCGGACGGCCGCCTGCGGATCCGGTACGGCGAGCCGATCGTGGCGACCCGGCGCGGCACCCTGAACGAGGACATCCACGCCATCACGCAGCAGTGCACGCGAATCCTGGAGCAGGAGATCCGCGAGCACCCCGAGTGCTGGATGTGGATGCACAACCGCTGGCGCACCCGGCCGACGGCCGCTCCTCCCGCGGGAGCCGCGACCGCGGCGACTTCGGAGCTCGCGGCGCCTCCGCGGCCCGCCGCAGGGCGCGCGTCGACGCACCCATGAGCCGCCCCGCCGTGTTCATGGACCGGGACGGGACCATCAGCGAAGAGGTGGGATACGTCAATCACCTCTCCCGCTTCCGGCTCCTGCCGCGGAGCCTCGAGGCGATCCGCCTGGTCAACGAGACCGGCCTCCTGGCGGTGGTCACCACCAACCAGTCCGGAGTCGCCCGCGGCTACTTCAGCCAAGCGCTGGTCGAGGAGGTGCATGCGCGCCTGCAGGCGCTCGCGGTCGAAGGCGGCGCCCGCCTGGACGCCATCTACTACTGCCCGCACCACCCCGCCGAGGGATCCCCTCCCTGGCGCGCCTCGTGCGACTGCCGCAAGCCGAAGCCGGGTATGATCCTGAGGGCGACGCGCGAGCACGACATCGATCTGGCGCATTCCTTCGTGGTCGGCGACAGCGTCGTGGACATCGAGGCCGGGGCGTCGGCCGGCGTGCCCGGGGTCCTGGTCCTGACCGGCTACGGCCGCGGCCTCGTGGAGCACCAGAGCGAGCGGTTCAAGACGCGCCCGGCCCACACGGCCGGCGATCTCCTGGACGCGGTGCGCTGGATCCTGGGACGAAGGACGGCCGGAGGGGGTCTGTGACCCTGCGCGACTCGCTCTTGAAATCGATCGACCGGATGGCCGGGACGAGCGTCCTGGTCGTCGCCGATCTCGTCCTGGATGAGTTCGAGTACGGCGAGATCGACCGGGTCTCGCGGGAGGCGCCGGTCCTGATCCTGAGCCACCGGAAGACGGACCGCCTGCCCGGCGGCGGCGCCAACGCGGTCCACAACATCGCCGCGCTCGACGGGCGCCCGGTGGTCGTAGGCCGCGTGGGCCAGGACGAGGCGGGGGACGCCCTCGTCGCGATCCTGGGCGAGCGCGGGGCGGACACGACGCGGATCTGGCGAGACCCCGGCTACCGGACCCCGGTGAAGCGCCGGGTGCTGGCCGGAAGCGCCCACTCCGTGAAGCAGCAGATCGTCCGGGTGGATCGGGGCGGGGGCCCCGGCGCGGCCGTTCAGGGTCGCCCCCTGTGGCCCTCGATCCGCGAGGCCCTGGGGCAGGCCAAGGGCGTCCTGATCTCCGATTACGGGCTCGGCCTCCTGCACGCGGGGACCATTCCGCCCGTTCTCGAGGCCGTGCGCGGCGCCCGATTGCCCCTGTTCGTGGACTCGCGCTCCCAGCTCCGCTCGTATCGCGGCATGACCGCGGCGACGCCCAACCTGCAGGAGGCGGAGGCGGCGCTCGGCGAGCCCGTGAACGACGATCCCGATCGGCTGGCGCGCGCCGGAACGCTCCTGCGCGAGGCGATCGACGCCGAGACGATCGTCGTGACGCGCGGCAGCCTCGGCATGTCCGTGTTCACCCGCGGCTCGCAGCCGGCCCACCTGCCGGTCTTCGGCACCGACGAGGTGGCGGACGTGACCGGGGCGGGCGACACCGTGATCGGCGTCTGCGCCCTGGCGATGCTTTCGGGCAGCGCGCCCCTGGAGGCCGCCCGGCTCGCCAACTACGCGGGCGGGATCGTGGTGATGAAGCGCGGGACCGCCACCGTGACCCGCGAGGAGCTGCGCCGCGCGGTGCGCTCCGACCCGGCCTCCGGCGCGCCTGCGCCTTCCGCGTGACCCGGCCCATCGCGCGGCCCGGCGGCGCGGTCGTGATGCTCCCCCGGCTGCAGCGCCTCGTCCAGCGGCTGCGCCGGTGGCGCCCGCGACCCCGGGTGGTGCTCGCCAACGGCCTCTTCGACCTGCTGCACGTCGGGCACGTCCGGTATCTCAGGGCGGCGAGCCGCCTGGGGGACGTCCTGATCGTCGCCCTCAACAGCGACCGATCGGCGCGCGCGCTGCGCGGCCCCGGCCGGCCGATCGTGCCGGCCTCCGACCGCGCCCGCCTGGTCGCGGCGCTCGACGGGGTCGACTACGTGGTCCCCTTCTCCTCCCCGACCGTGACGCCGCTGCTCCGCCGGCTGCGCCCCGACGTGCACTGCAAGGGGACGGACTACACCGAGGCCAGCGTCCCGGAACGGGAGGTGGTGCGCGCCTACGGCGGGGTGGTGCGCATCGCCGGGGACCCCAAGCGGCACGCCACGAGCGACCGGATCGCCGCGCTGCGGCGGCGGTTCGGGCCCCGGGTCGCCGGTCGCCGCCCGCGCCGGAAATAAGAAGGGGGAGCCTTGCGGCTCCCCCCCCATATCGTTCCCCGGCCGGCTCGAACCGGCGGACGGTTACTTCTTCTTTTTCTTTTCGTTCTTTTCGTCCTTCTCGTCGTCCTCGTCCGGCTCCGCGGCCTCCCCGGCGGCCCCTTCCATCGCGGCCACCTCGGCTTCCTCTTTCTCGCGGACCTTGGCCTTGCGGTCCCGCCTGGCCTTCTTCTCTTCCTTCTGCTTCTTGAAGACCGGCTCCGAGCCCACCAGCTCGACGATCGCCATGTCGGCGCCGTCTCCCGGTCGGGGCCCCAGCTTCAGGATGCGGGAGTAGCCGCCCGGTCGGGTCGCGAACCGCGGCCCGAGGGTGTCGAACATCTTCTTGACCACCCCCTTGTCGTGGACCAGCGCCAGGACCATGCGCCGCGAGTGCAGGTCGTCGCGGCGGGCCATCGTGATGAGCCTCTCGGCGTACGGCCGGAGCTCCTTGGCCTTCGGGAGCGTGGTGGTCAGGCGCTCGTGCCGGAACAGATCGGTCGCCAGGTTGCGCAGCAGCGCCTTCCTGTGCTCCTTGGTGCGGCCGAGCTTCCGGTACCCAGCGTTGTGGCGCATCGGAGTGCTACTCCTCCTTCGGCTTCAGGATGTGGTCGACCTTCATGCCGAGCGAGAGCCCCATCTCGGCCAGGAGCTCCTTGATCTCGTTCAGCGACTTGCGGCCGAAATTCTTGGTCTTCAGCATCTCCGCCTCGGTCTTCTGGACCAGGTCGGCGATCGTCTTGATGTCGGCGTTCTTGAGGCAGTTGTACGAGCGCACCGACAGCTCCAGCTCCTCGATCGAGCGCATCAGGTTCTCGCGCATGCGGTCCTTCTCGCGATCGACCTCCTCCACGTCCATCTCGGGGGTTTCCTCGAAATTGATGAAGATGGACAGGTGGTCCTTCAGGAGCTTGCTGGCGAGTGCGACCGCGCTCTGCGGCTGCACGGCCCCGTTCGTCCAGACCTCGACGGTCAGCTTGTCGTAGTCCGTCGTCTGGCCCAGGCGCGCGTCCTCGACGGTGTAGTTCACCTTCTTGACCGGCGAGTGGACCGAATCGATCGGGATGAATCCGATCGACAGGTCCGTGTCGAAGTTCCGGTCGGCGGGCACGTAGCCGCGCCCCGGCTTGACGCGCATCTCGATGTTCAGGCGCCCTTCCTCGGACAGCGTGGCGATGTGCACCTCGGGGTCCAGGATCTCGACGTTCGGGTTGGTCTCGATGTGCCCTGCCTTGACGTCTCCGGCCCCCTCGGCGCGCAGGTAGATGGTCTCGGCGTGGCCCACGTTCAGCTTGAGCGGGATCTGCTTCAGGTTGAGGATCAGGTCGATGGTGTCCTCGACGACCCCGGGGATGGACGTGAACTCGTGCTGCACCCCCTCGATCTTCACCGCGGTGATCGCCGCCCCCTCGATCGAAGACAGGAGCACCCGGCGCAGGACGTTGCCGATCGTCGTGCCGAAGCCCCTCTCGAAGGGCTGCGCCCAGAACTTCCCGTACGTCGGGGTCAGCAACTCCAGATCGCACTCAAGGCGCTTCGGCCTCTGAAAACCTTTCCACAGCATCGGGTCCATCCTCCTCGCGGGCCGCGGTGGCTGCGGCCCGGGTCGTTTACTTGCTGTAAAGCTCGACGATGAGCTGTTCCTGGATCGGCATGGTGATGTCCTCCCGCCTCGGCAGGGACGCCACGGTCCCCTTGATCGCCGCGGTGTCCACGGACAGCCACTGCGGGAAGCCGCGGGCGCGCGCCTGCTCGAGGGAGGCCAGGAGCGCGTCGTGCTTCTCCATCTTCGCCTTGGGGCTGATGACCTGCCCCGCGCGGACGAGATACGAAGGGATGTCCACCTTGCGGCCGTCGACGCGCACGTGCCCGTGCGACACGAGCTGGCGCGCCTGGGCCCGCGACGCCGCGAACCCGAGCCGGTAGACGACGTTGTCCAGCCGGCGCTCCAGGTTGATCAGGAGCAGCTCGCCGGTGACCCCCTTCTTCCGGCTGGCCTCCTGGAAGGCCAGGCGGAACGGCTTCTCCAGGACCCGGTAGAGCCTCTTGACCTTCTGCTTCTCGCGCAGCTGGACGCCGTAGCCCTGCAGCTTCACGCGGCGCTTGCCGTGCTGGCCCGGCGCGAAGTTCCGGCGCTCGATGGCGCACTTTTCCGTGTAGCAGCGCGCCCCCTTCAAGAACAGCTTCAGTCCCTCGCGGCGGCAGAGCCGGCAGACCGAACCACGTGTATTCGCCACTCCCTTGTCCTCCTTGTCTCAGACGCGCCGGCGCTTCGGAGGACGGCAGCCGTTGTGCGGAATCGGCGTGACGTCCTTGATCGCCTTGATTTCGAGCCCCACGGCCTGCATGGCGCGGATCGACGACTCCCGGCCCGCCCCCGGCCCCGTGACGCGGACTTCCACCTGCCGGACCCCGTGCTCCTTGGCCGCGTTCGCCGCGGCCTGCGCCGCGATCTGCGCGGCGAACGGCGTCCCCTTGCGCGAGCCCTTGAAGCCGATGCAGCCGGCGGAGGACCAGGACAGGACGTTCCCCGTCTGGTCGCAGATGGTGATCACCGTGTTGTTGAAGCTCGCGTGCACGTGGGCGATCGCGAACGGGACGTTCTTCTTGTCCTTCTTCTTCCCGGGCGCCTTCTTCGGCGCGGGGACGCCCTCCGCGGCCGCGATCTCCTTGCCGGCCGGGGCAGCCCCCTCCTTCGCCTCCGCCTTCTTGGCCTTGGGCGGCTTCTCCGCCCGCGGCGCGGCGTCCTTCTCGGCGGCTTCCTTCGGTTCCTTCGCTTCGGCCATGTCCCCTAGCCCTTCTTCCCGACCGGCGCTTTCTTCTTGCCGGCCACGGTCTTGCGCGGGCCCTTGCGGGTGCGCGCGTTCGTGTGCGTCCTCTGCCCCCGCACCGGGAGGTTGCGGCGGTGCCGCATGCCACGGTAGCAGCCGATGTCGATCAGCCGCTTGATGTCCATCTGCACGTTCTTGCGCAGGTCCCCTTCGACCTGGCCTTCCTCCTGGATCACGTCGCGGATGCGGCGCACCTCGTCCTCGGCCAGGTCCTTCACCTTGATGTTCTTGGTCACGCCGGCCTTCGTCAGGATGCGGCCGCTGCGCGAGTGGCCGATCCCGTAGATGTACGTCAGCGCGATCTCGACCCGCTTGTTCTGCGGGAGGTCTACTCCGGCGATGCGTGCCACGTGGCTTCTCCTTCTATCCCTGGCGCTGCTTGTGCTTCGGGTTGTCGCAGATCACCCGCACCACGCCGCGCCTCTTGATGACCTTGCACTTGTCGCAGATTCTCTTGACCGACGCCCTGACCTTCATCGCCCCGCAGCCTCCCGCCTCACTTGAACCGGTACACGATCCGCCCCCGCGACAGGTCGTAGGGCGACAGCTCGACGAGCACCCTGTCCCCCGTCAGGATCCGGATGAAGTTCTTGCGCATCTTCCCCGAAATATGGGCCAGCACCTGGTGCTTGTTGTCCAGCTGCACCTTGAACATGGCGTTCGGCAGCGGCTCGACGACTACCGCTTCCACCTGGATGGCCTCGTCCTTCGGCAACTACAGTCCCTCCACGTCGCCGCCGAGAACGAGCGGCCCATCCTCGGTGATCGCGATCGAGCGCTCGAAATGCGCCGACAGCGAGCCGTCGATCGTCGACGCCGTCCAGCCGTCGGAGTGGATCCGCACCGCCGGCCCGCCGACGTTCACCATCGGCTCGATCGCCAGCACCAGCCCCTCCTTGAGGACCGGCCCCGACCCCGGGTGGCCGTAGTTCGGCACCTGGGGATCCTCGTGGAGCGACGTTCCGATGCCGTGTCCCACGAACTCCCGCACCACCGCGTACCCGTGCGACTCCGCGTGCGTCTGGACGGCCACCGAGATGTCCGACAGCCGCTTGCCCGGCCGCGCCGCCTGGATGCCCTTGTGCATCGACTCCCGCGTGACGTTCAGGAGATCGCGCGCCTCCCGGCTGATGCGTCCGACCGGGACCGTGACCGCCGCGTCCCCGAAGTAGCCGTCCAGGACCACCCCGAAGTCCAGCCCGATGATGTCCCCCTCCTTCAGCACCTTCTTCGGCGACGGGATGCCGTGCACGACTTCCTCGTTCACCGACGTGCACAGCACGCAGGGATACCCCCGGTACCCCTTGAACGCCGGCCGCACGCCCGCGTCCTTGCACATCGACTCCGCGAGCCGATCGAGGTCGGCCGTCGTCACCCCCGGCTCGACCTGCCCCTTCAGCTCCGCGAGGATCTGCGCCACCACGCGGTTGCAGCGGTCCATCGTCTCGATCTCTTCCCGGGACTTGTAGATGATCATCCCCGCAGTCCCGGGACCGCCGCCGCGATCCGCTCGAACACGTCCGCCGGCGTCCCTCTGCCGTCCACCGCCGCGAGGAGCCCGGCCGTCTGGTACCTGAGGATCAGGGGAGCCGTCTGCTCCCGGTACGCCCTCAGCCTCTCGGCGATCACCGTCTCGGTGTCGTCGCTCCTCTGCCGCAGCTCCGCGCCACACCGGTCGCAAACCCCCTCGGCCCGCGGCCGGTTGTAGCGCACGTGATACACGGCGCCGCAGCGGTTGCACGACCGTCGCCCGGTGAGCCGGTCCAGGATCTCCGGCTCGGCGACCTCGATGCTGATCACCCGGTCCAGCCCCTGGCCCCGCCTGGCCAGGATTCGATCGAGCAGGTCGGCCTGCGCGACCGTCCGCGGAAATCCGTCCAGGAGAAACCCGTCGGCCGCATCCGGCCGCGACAGCCTCTCCTCCATCAGGTCGCCCACCAGCGCGTCCGGGACCAGCTCCCCCCGCTCGACGATCGCGCCCACCTTCCGCCCGAGCGGCGTCGCGTCCCGGATCGCGGACCGCAGCAGATCGCCCGTCGAAATGTGCGCCAGCCCGGTCCGCCGCGTGATCTCGGCCGCCTGCGTCCCCTTGCCGACCCCCGGGGCCCCCAGGAGGACCAGCCGGGTTCCCCCGCCCTGCGCCGCGGCCATCGGTCACCCGCGCCGGCCGCGGATTCTCGCCCCCTTCAAGAAGCCGTCGTAATGCCTCATGATGAGCTGCGACTCGATCTGCTGCACCGTGTCCATGGCGACGCCGACCACGATCAGGAGCGAGGTCCCGCCGAAGTAGAACTTCAGCCCGAGGCCCTGCGTCAGGAACCCCGGGAGATACTCGTCCAGCGTCGGCCCGATGAACGGCAGGGCCTGGACCTTGAGCCCGCTGATCAGGATCTGCGGCAGAAGCGCGATGAGGCCGAGATAGATCGCCCCGACGAAAGTCAGCCGGGTCAGGATCTGATCCAGGTACTCGGCGGTCCGCCGTCCCGGTCGGATCCCCGGAATGAACCCCCCGTACTTCTTCATGTTGTCGGCCACGTCCATCGGGTTGAAGATGATCGAGATGTAGAAGTAGCAGAAGAAGACGATCGCCACCAGGTACAGCAGGTTGTGCAGCGGCATGCTGTAGTCGAGCTGCTGGTAGATCTCCGCCAGCCACGGCTTGTCCTGCACGCCGAGCCACTGCATGAAGGTCAGCGGGAACGCCAGCACCGACGAGGCGAAGATGACGGGAATCACGCCGCCCGTGTTCAGGCGCAGCGGCATGTGCGTCTGCATCCCGCCGTACATCCGGCGCCCGACGACCCGGCGCGCGTACTGCACCGGAATCTTGCGCTGCGCCCGCTCGACCCAGATGATGGCCGCGATGACGAGCGTCATCAGGACGAGCAGGATCACCAGCGCGATGGGACCGAGGGTGTTCGTGGAGACGTCCTGCCACAGGGTCGCCACCGCCGTCGGCAGCCCCGAGACGATTCCGGCGTAGATGATGAGCGAAATGCCGTTCCCGATCCCGCGCTCGGAAATCTGCTCCCCCACCCACATGATGAAGGCGGTGCCGGTGGTCAGCGTCAACACCGTCATCATCCGGAAGGTCCATCCGGGATACGGGACCACGCCGCCGGAAGCCCCCGCACCGCGCAGGTTCTCGAGCCAGAAGGCGATGCCGAGCGACTGGACGATCGACAGGGCGACGGTCCCGTAGCGGGTGTATTGGGTGATCTTCTTCCGCCCGACCTCCCCCTCCTTCGACAGCTTCTCGAGGTAGGGCCAGATGACCGTCAGGAGCTGCAGGATGATCGAAGCCGAGATGTACGGCATGATCCCGAGCGCGAAGATCGTCAGCCGCCTCAGGTTGCCGCCGGAAAAGAGATCGAGGAACCCGAGGATCCCGCCCCCCTGCTGCCGGAAGAACGACTCCAGCGCCATGAAGTTGATCCCGGGGACGGGGATGTGCCCGCCGATGCGGTACACCGCCATCATCAGGAAGGTGAAGACCACCCGCTTCCTGAGGTCCGGGATGCTGAAGATGTTCTTCAGGGATTCGAACATGCCTTCAAGCCTTCTGCGGGGACGCCGCGATCACCTCGGCGCGGCCGCCCGCGCGGGTGATCTTCTCCAGGGCCGACTTGCTGAACCGGTGCGCCTTCACGACGAGGGGCTTCGTCAGCTCTCCGTCGCCGAGGATCTTGACGCCGGCGAGGAGCTTCCTGACCAGCCCTTCCTTCAGCAGGCGCTCGGGCGTGATCTCGCCCGTCAGTTTTTCGAGCGACCCGACGTTCACCACCGCGTACTCGGTGCTGAACAGGTTGGTGAATCCCCGCTTCGGCACGCGGCGCTGCAGCGGCATCTGGCCGCCCTCGAAGCCCGCGTACTGCTTGCGGCCCGAGCGGGAGAGCTGCCCCTTGTGCCCGGCCGTGGCGGTCTTGCC